>JAOUMY010000013.1 GCA_029881255.1 Gammaproteobacteria bacterium
TTGGTAATCGCCGCTGTCAGCGTTGTCTTACCGTGGTCAACGTGACCGATCGTTCCGACGTTTACGTGCGGCTTCTTACGCTCAAATTTTTCCTTGGACATGGACCATCCCCTCTAAAGAACCAAAGACAAATATCAATATATAAAGTAACCGAAACTGGTGCTCACACCCGGATTTGAACCGGGGACCTCTCCCTTACCAAGGGAGTGCTCTACCCCTGAGCCATGTGAGCAAAAACCCCTAATATGGAGCGGGTGATGGGAATCGAACCCACGTCATCAGCTTGGAAGGCTGAGGTTCTACCATTGAACTACACCCGCATGTCGGCCGATCAGCCCTTTCCAAATAAAACGCCCAACCTTGGCATCAGCCGATCAAGCGTTTCCAACTCACAGAAACCGCTGCAAATCATGAATATGGTGGAGGGGGAAGGATTCGAACCTTCGAAGGCGGAGCCGTCAGATTTACAGTCTGATCCCTTTGGCCACTCGGGAACCCCTCCAAAAAATAGCGGCAAATTGTCCTTTATACCCCCTTCAATGTCAACCTATTAGCAGCAATTAATCGTCAACCCCCTGAACAAGACGTGCCGGGCGGCACAATGCACCAAACGGCATTATTCGCACCTGCCGGACGGTAATAGCGCCATAAAACAATTTTTGCACTCCTGCAAATCATTGAATAGTTATAGTCGAAACTAAAATACAGGGGGACACTCAACAATATTATGGAGGAGGGAACATCGCATTAACTCCATCGCCTGGGAAGCCGCATCGAATAAAAAAAATATGCGCGACAAGCTGACAACAAAAAAGGAGAGCAGTGATGGCTATATCCGCATACGAGGAAGACGCGTACGAAGAGTACCAGAATGACGATAATATCGAGACCACAAAACGGGGTCGGCCCGCCCGAAAACTTTATTGGCGATCTATTGAAGACTATTGGGAGAGACGACGATTACAGCGCGAACTGGAAGATGTATTTTTTCAATCCACCGATAGCGAGGCGTTTTGAAAAATAAAAAGGGCTTGCACATATGCAAGCCCTTTTCGTTTTATGGTGGGCCGTCTGCGACTCGAACGCAGGACCAACGGATTAAAAGTCCGGTGCTCTACCGACTGAGCTAACGGCCCTAAAAAGAGGGCGCTATAATACCTTTTTATCAGAAAATGACAAGCCCTTTTATGCAGACTACACCGCGTCCAGTTTGCGCATGCTAGCCGGCAACATTTTGAAATCAACAAATGCCGTAATCAATGATTTCATGAAAGTGGCCTCTTCTTCATACACCAGCTTGTAATACTGAACTTTCATCGTTAAGGCACAGCCGAGAACTATTGCACCAAAAGTAATAAAGGATCCAATTGCTAGCGTAGATGCACCAGTGACGGCCTGGCCAATCGTACACCCCATACCCAGCACGCCGCCAAAACCCATGAGCACCGCGCCAACCAAGTGGTTACGAAAGTCGGCAAAACTTGCAAATTTCTCTATACGAAAACCTTTGCTAATCACAGCCCAGAGGAATGAGCCCAGAATTACCCCGAACACCGACATAATACCAAAGGTTAGGAATTTAGATTGAAAGCCCGTCGCAGCATAACCGACTGTCTGCCCCATGGGATTTATAAACGTGTATGACTGCGGATTCAAACTACGTATTTCCGCAGGCTTCCCTTCAGAGGATTCCGCAAGAAAGTCCCAGTCCTGGGCAAATTTGGCCAGATTATAGACCTCACCGTCCAGGTTAACCGACACGGTGCTGCTAACATACCAGGCCGCGAGAACAGCCCCACCCACAACTAGACCACCGAGTATATTGTCAAAACTTTTACGAAATTCAGCTGACTTGAATACAAATACAAAAACCAGCAGCGCAATCGCCACACCAATAATTGTCCGTGCTATTGCCGCACTCTCGGCACCACCAAATAAAAAGCCTAAATCCTGCGAGGCCCCCATGTCGATGGCTGTTGGCCGCATCCAGCGATAAAACAGCAGCGACATCAAGGTTTCATCTGTACCCGGCAATGGATTCACCATGTAGTACGCGATCACGCCGATGATAGCTAACACCATAATTGACTTGATATTGCCGCCACCAATTCGAATAAGACATTTATTACCGCAGCCACTCGCCAGCGTCATCCCAATGCCAAACATCAAACCACCAAGCAGATTCTCCAACCATACCAATTGACCACCACGATAGGGAGGAAAAGCATCACTAATGCGAAGGACTCCAGCTGCTTCAAGTATTGCCACACCAATCATCGCCACTGCCATGGCAAACAGCCACGCGCGTAAACGACCGGTGTCGCCCATGTTAACCCAGTCAGAAACCGCGCCCATGGTGCAGAAATTTGTTTTATTCACAACTGCGCCCATCACTACTGCAATCGCAAACGCCGACCAAAGAAGAACAGATTGCGCTTCCGCAAAATTCTGAAATTCCATTGAATTACCTCCAAAATAAATTATGGGGGAAGCAAAATACGCTCACCGCCATGAATCTGGTACAGCAGAACCCTAGTAAAACTTGCAAGCATTTTAGCCTAAGAGGCATGCTCAAACATGGAATATCGCAATATAATTATTTAAGGGATAAATTAAATATACTTTCCCATGAACTATTTTTCGACCACCGCGCAACAAATTTTAATTTTCAACTAGATATATGATGTAGGATCTTGTATCGCCGCCTTGCTAAAACCCTCTTTGCGCAAACGACAGGAGTCGCACACACCGCAAGCTTTACCGTCAGCATCAGCGGAATAACATGAGACTGTCAGACCATAATCAACCCTAAGACTTGTGCCTAATTTGATGATTTGAGACTTGCTCAGATTGATCAAGGGAACGTGAATTTTTATTGGGCGCCCGTGAACTCCTGACTTGGTTGCCAAAGCTGCCATCTTTTGAAATGCCAGAATATATTCTGGTCGACAATCAGGATAGCCGGAGTAATCAACAGCATTAACCCCAATAAATATATGCTCCGCTTCTAATACCTCTGCCCACGCCAGCGCCAAAGACAAAAATATGGTGTTTCGTGCAGGTACATAGGTAACAGGGATACCCTCTGATGGCGACGTGGGCACAGCAATATTGCTATCGGTTAACGCTGAACCACCAAATTGCTGCATATCAAGCTTGATAACTTTGTGCTCTTTGATGCCAGCGGCCTTTGCAACATTGACTGCCGCTCTCAGTTCCGCTTCATGCCTCTGCCCATAGTCAAAACTGAGCGCGAAACACTCGTAGCCTTCCGACCTCGCGACCGCCAGTACCGTGGCACTATCCAGACCACCCGACAGCAGAACAACGGCTTTTTTGTTTTTAGCGTCCAGGCTCATCTCCCCACAATATTTTGTGCAGTTGCAACTGAAATCTTATGTTCAAACGATCCTCAACAATCCAGTCAGCCAACTCCCTGGGCGCTAATGAACCCCATACCGGAGAAAACAATACCTCACACTTATTCGATAAATCGTGTTCTCTTACTTTTTCAATTGCCCATTCGTAATCAGCCCTATCAACAAGAACAAATTTAATTTGATCGTTCTTATTCAAGCACAGTAGATTTTCCCAGCGATTTCGCGACGCCTCACCTGAACCCGGCGTCTTAACATCTACGACGCGGGAAACACGGATATCAACCGCCGATATATCGATAGCGCCACTGGTCTCAAGCGAAACGTTAAAACCCTGATCGCATAGCGACGTCAACAGGCGATGAACATTCTTTTGTGCCAGAGGCTCTCCACCGGTTACCGTGACGAATCGCGGCTTGTAGCTGGCAACTTGTTCAACTATTGCCTGAATTTGTTGCCATTCACCACCCTGAAAAGCATAAGCTGAATCGCAATAGGCACATCGTAGTGGACACCCGGTGAGTCGAATAAATACCGTTGGAAAGCCAATGCTACGCGATTCGCCTTGCAAGGAAAAAAAGATTTCCGTTATACGAAGACGATCTGAATTATCTTTGGACATGTACAGTGACGCTTTAAAGAAGGCCTCGACAGAGGCATGAGACTACCGGCCTTGCAACTTCATTTGGCGCAGTCGGCTTTGCGCCAAACGTGCCGAGGTGGTACCGGAAAAATCTTTGATGACTTTTTCGAGTGACTGGCGAGCTTTCTCGTTATCACCCAATTCATAGTGACTGAATCCAATTTTCAGATGCGCATCGGCAATCTTGCTACTAGATGGGTATTGGCTAATCACTTTGGAGAATTCAGATATCGCAACTTTGTAGTCTTTTAAAACGTAACTGGATTCGCCCAACCAATACTGGGCATTATCGGAATAGTTGCCGCTAGGAAAGGTGTTCAACACTAATTTGAACTGCTCACTGGCCTCTTGAAACTTTCCATCTCTCAACAAATTCAAGGCCGCTTGATACATTTCCTGTTCAGAAGCAGGCTCGCCCGCTTTCACGCCAGTATCGCCACCGTTTGAACCGAAACCTAAATCGCCCAGTGATGCGCCGTTGCCGGCGTTACTCAGATTACTCGTTGCCATTTCGACCTGTTGAATTCGATTATCCAGATCCAGGTACAAATCCTTCTGACTCTGCTTCATGCCTTTTATATCATGAGACAAGACTTCAAATTCCCCTCTGATACGCTCGACCTCTTGTTGCAGACTTTGCAACTTCATGAACATATCAACAAGGTTCTGGTTTTCCATCATCCGTTCGATACGCAATAAACGCTGGTCTATCGTCATATTTCGGGTTTCGGCAGCGATCAATTCAGGTGAGGAAATCGAAATGACAGAGACAACAAAACCCGCCACGACATGGCGGGTTATTGTAGGCATAAAAGAATTAATCCAGGCGATCACTGGCAAGATTATCCTCGTACTCTCGGACACTATTCGTTGTAAACGAAAACAGCGCGACGATTCCAACGCCAGGCAGACTCATCATGACCATCTACGTCGGGACGCTCTTCGCCAAAGCTCACTGTGTTAATCTGTCGCTTACTCACACCAAGCAAAGAAAGCATTTGCATGACGGAATGCGCGCGTCTTTCGCCCAACGCCATATTGTATTCACGCGTTCCACGCTCATCACAATGCCCTTCGATCGAAATCGATATGGAAGGATTCGCCATCAAATGTTTGGCGTGAGCTTCGATTATGGCCTGAAACTCATCCTTGATTTCGCTTTTATCAAAATCGAAGTAGATTTTACGCTCAGAAAGCAGGTCTTTACCCTCTTCAACCGGGGCGGCCTTCTCTTCGACGACTTCTTCTGCTTTAACCTCTTCTTTCACTGGAGTAGTCACTACCTCCTCAGCCGGCGCTTCTTCCTTGACCTCTTTACCGCCACAACCGACAAAGGCAATTGCAATTAGCGTCAACAATAGGACTTTGCCAACCTGCTTCATTTTGTCACTCCTTATCACTGTTAGCCTGTTAACCTACGCCCACCCCGACAACTGATGCCGGCGCAAAATTTCGCTTATTATACCTGCTAATATGCGGAGTTCTAGGACTGAATCCACATATTTATCACTAAAAAGACGACCAGGCAGGTTCTCTTACCTCACCGCTGCCGGTTTTGTTTATATATCTCTGGTGAAATCCACCATCTACAGAAACAGCAGAGAGTGCGGTTTTCTTCGCCATCTTACCCTTGTGGTAGTTTGCCGCATATATAATCATGCTGCCATTTGGCGCAAAACTCGGCGACTCATGCTCAGATTCACCATCAGCCTTACGACTCACAATACGCATAATTCCGCCGTCCAATTCTAAGGTAGCGATATTGTAGTCCTTGTTATCCGAGAGATGTACAAAAGTAATCATACGTCCATCAGGCGAAAATGCAGCTCTCAGATTCTGAGCACCTTCGAAGGTTAAGCGTTTGATCTTCTTGCTCGAGAAGAAATACTGGTAAAGCTGCGGCGATCCACCGCGTTCCGAAGTAAATATCAGGCTCTGCCCATCAGGCGACCACGTCGGCTCGGTGTCGATAGACCAATGATCCGTGATTCGTTCCAGATCATTGCTACCAAGGTCCATCACGAAAATATCCGCGCTACCATTTTCGTACTTAACCATCGCCATTTTCTTACCATCGGGCGACCAGGCAGGCGAGCTGAATTTCTCAAATGCAGGCGACAAGCGCTTTGCTTGCTTTTCTTCCAGTGGTATTTTTGGGTCACCAATCTTGTCGATATCCAGCATATAAATAGCCGGATTGGACTTACCCGTCTTTACAAACGCGAGTTTACGCCCCTTGGGCGACCACATCGGAGACAAAATCGCGGACGGAGAACGCAAAACGACCTGCTCAGCCTCCGTATCCGAATCTGCGATGAACAAGCCAAAACCACGGTTATCGTCCAGCTTTTTAATATACGCAATACTGGTATCGAAGGCACCGCGCTCACCGGTGAGTTCTTCATAGATTGAATCTGCGATCTGATGAGCGGCTTTGCGCAATTGCTCGGTCGAGAGCTGCTGGTATCTGAGCCCCTTGAGCAGCTTGGCGCGATATACATCAAACAGGCGAAATTCGATGTCATACAGGGTGCCGCGTTGCTCAATAGTGCCAATGACTAAATTGGGTATTTCAAGAATACGCCAGTTTTGAAATCTGATCTCTGCACGCGAACAGGGCTTGTTCAACATATCAGTTCGCTTCAATGGATTAAACTTCCCGCTTCTGCGCAAATCACCGTCGATGATTTGTGCAATATCCTGAGGGGGCGTGCCCTGTCCTTTCCAGCAAAAAGGCACGTCAGCAATCGGCTGCGCACCTTCCACGCCTTCGGTGATTTCGATTGTCAACGCAGCAAATACCGGCGTTGAGAAGATCACAGAAAACAAGATAAGGTAAAAAAGTCGCATTCTTTTCCTGTTTATTTCTTAGTCGGGTTAAACACAAATGTCAGATCGGATACTTCCCGCCGCAAAGCAGTGTCCTTAGGCATAGGAAACGGCGCTGCCTTACGCACTGCGGTCTCCACTGAGCGATCGAATACTTTATCGCCGCTACTTTTGACGATACTAACATTTATTACGTCACCATTGGGAAGCAGACGCATTTTGACTACACACTGCATTCCTTCTTTGGCCGTGCCCGGCCTATTCCAGTTACGTTGCACCTGTTGCCTGAAGATTTCAGAAATCTTGGCAATCTCCGACTTCATACGCTCAGAATTGGCTGCAACCTCACGCGATTCCGCCGCAAGCTGATCGCGCAACATTCGCTCTTCCTCTTCCTTTGCCTTTGCTGCCAGTTCTGCAGCGGCTTCTTCGCGCATCTTTCGCGCAAGCTCTTCTGCTTCGCGTGCCTGTTTTTCAGCGGCCTGTCGCTCTTCTTCTAGCTTACGTTTCACAGCTTCTGCCTGTGCACGCTCTTGTTCTAGCGATTGGCGGTGTTTTTCTTCCGCCTGTTTACGCGCATCCTCGGCCTCTTGCTTACGCTGAGCTTCAATTTTGCGCTGCTCTGAAAGTTTTGCGATCCGCTCTTGTTCCTTGCGCCGTTTATCTTCCGCCTGTTGAGCTTTCGTCTCCAGCTTCTGCACCCTGGCTTCTTCTTTGGCTTTACGCTCCGCATCAATGCGACGAAGCTTGGCTAACTCTGCCTGCACCTGGGCCTCGTCAACAGCTGTTGCCTGAACCACGTCCACTTCCTGTGGCGTGTCCGGGATATAGGTAAATTCGAAGCTGACGGTGAATAACACGGCGATGATAATATGCCCGATAAGCGCGGCCACAAAGGCTTTAGGATGGCGTTTAATAATATTGAAGTTGAACATGCTATTTTTTCTTAGGCCGGTCCGGCGTCTCGGTAATTAAACCCACACTGGGCGCCCCGGCTTTTTGCAACAAAGCCATCGCAACAACAACCGCGCCATAATTCACATCCCGATCGCCTCTAACCAACACTGGCGTATCCGGTTTAAATCGAATTACCGCCGCCACTTTATTCACCATATCGTCATGACCGATCGGCGTTTCTGGATCAGCACCGATATTCAGATAATAAAGCCCGCCTTTGTCGACGGTAACAATCAGCGGCTCCTGATTATCCTTTGTTTCCATAGGTTCGGAAGCGGCTTTGGGCAATTCCACTTTCACGCCCTGGGTCAACAGCGGCGCCGTAATAACAAAAATCACTAACAACACCAGCATCACGTCGATATAGGGCACGACGTTGATTTCCGACATTGTCCTGCGCCGCTCTCGACGCTGTCCGCCTGCGGCCATTATTTATGCGCCTGTCTCTGCAATAGATTGATGAATTCTTCGAAGAAGGCGTCGTAGCGATTCGTTAGGCGATCAAGTTCAGTGATATAGCGGTTATAAAAGATTACCGCCGGAATCGCGGCAAACAGACCAATCGCTGTTGCTATCAACGCCTCTGCAATACCTGGAGCAACCATTCCGAGCGTCGCCTGCTTGGCATTACCTAGTGCGCGAAAGGAATTCATAATACCCCATACCGTACCAAACAAGCCTACGTATGGACTAGTGGAACCGACGGTTGCCAGAAAGGGCAAATGTGTTTCGAGCGCATCGATTTCTCTATTAAGTGCAACACGCATCGAACGCTGCACACCTTCCATGACAACTACGGCCCCTAGTTCGCCGTCTTTGCGGAGCCTGACATAGTCGCGAAATCCTGCCTCGAAAATTGCGGCCATACCATTTTCACCCGGCTTGCGATTTTCATTTGAGTTTTGCTTGTAAAATTCGGAGAGATCGCTCGCAGACCAGAATTTTTGTTCAAACTTGGACGCTGCCGTGGACGCACATTTCATCAAACGCCACTTACCTATAATAATGGTCCACGAGACAACAGATGCCGCCGCAAGCAGGCCCATCACTAGTTGCACTACCAGTGATGCCCCGGAAATCAGGCTGACTATCGACAATTCATCTGACACTTACACTCTCCTTCCGAGTCGTTCACACACATCTACCGTCGCTCCTCGACGACAACAGACATTGTCATTGATTGCATGCTGGTCCAGACCAAACGCGAGTATTACCCTGATGTTAAAAACGAAATCATGATAATTGTTTGATAAAACGTTTTCGCGGCTGAAACCTAGATTGATCACTTCCAGTGCAATCTATATTTCGCGTGACGTTTTCATTAGCAAGAATTAAACCTTTCCCGGCATTTTGGACTATAGGCGGTACAAAACAACGAAAACCGCGCCATTATGTACTATTTTTCAAACACTTTCATGCTTCAGACGTTAGTATCTTCGGTAAATAGATCACTATTTTGAAAAACGTCCGGGCCGGATGCATTTTCTGTTAATCCGAAATGACGATAAGCATTGGCGGTTGCCACACGGCCACGCGGCGTTCGAATCAGATAACCTTGCTGAATGAGATATGGCTCTAAAACATCCTCAATAGTTCCCCGCTCTTCACCGATTGCCGCTGCAAGATTTTCTACGCCGACCGGTCCGCCGTCGAATTTTTCGATAATTGCCCGAAGCAATTCTCTATCCATCATGTCAAAGCCGGCATTGTCTACATCGAGCATTCTCAAGGCGGCATCGGCAACAGATTCATTTACGATGCCATCGGCCCTGATCTCGGCGTAGTCTCTCACCCTACGCAGTAATCTATTGGCAATACGCGGCGTTCCACGAGAACGACGTGCGATTGTACGCGCACCATCCGCGTCGATAGACATGTTCAGGATACCTGCAGAGCGATACACAATCTTCACCAACTCTTCCACGGAGTAAAACTCCAGGCGTTGCACAATACCAAAACGATCACGGAGCGGTGATGTAAGCAGGCCGGCGCGCGTAGTTGCACCAACTAGCGTAAAAGGTGGTAGATCGAGCTTGATAGATCGTGCCGCAGGGCCTTCACCAATCATGATATCAATCTGGTAATCCTCCATGGCAGGATACAATACCTCTTCCACCACAGTGCCCAGACGATGTATTTCGTCGATGAATAAAACATCATGCGCTTCAAGATTGGTGAGCAATGCCGCGAGATCACCGGGGCGCTCCAGCACTGGGCCGGAGGTGTGGCGAATATTTACACCGAGTTCGGTCGCGATAATATTGGAAAGCGTGGTCTTACCCAGGCCAGGAGGGCCATAAAGCAACACATGATCCAGGGCTTCAGACCTCGCCCGCGCCGCTTCGATAAAGATCTCCAGTTGCGCGCGCACCTTTGCCTGCCCTACATAGTCATCCAGTGTCTTTGGTCGAATTGCGCGATCAATCGCATCTTCCGTACGCGCGGTTTGGGCGGAAATAATACGGTCAGATTCGATCATAGATCACACCTTTGCAACGGCATTCTGGAGCGCCATCCGAATGATTTCTTCACTGGATTTATTCTGGCTTTCGATACTTCTGACCATACGACTCGCTTCCTGAGCTTTATACCCCAGCGCAACCAATGCGCTTACGGCATCCTCAATCGGATCTGGCTGATCTGCAGGCAACACACTGGCCGTCATTTTTGCCACGGCATCCGGAAGCGTCGGCGCAGGTGCAAGCTCTTTGAGCTTACCTCTCAATTCAATAATTAAGCGTTCGGCGGTTTTTTTCCCAACACCCGGTAGCTTTACCAAGGGTGCGGGATCATCGCGTTCGACACAACGCGATAACTCCTTAACTGACATGCCAGAGAGAATAGTTAGCGCCAACTTTGCGCCTACACCGTTTATTTTAATCAGACTACGAAATAGAGTCCGATCAGAAGCCTGTATAAAACCAAACAGCAGGTGCGCATCTTCACGAACCACCAGATGCGTATGCAGTGTCACCGTCTCCCCGAGCGGAGGCAGGTTATAAAACGTCGTCATCGGCGCTTCCAGCTCATACCCTACACCGTTGACGTCGAGCAATAAGGTCGGCGCCTGCTTACTAATCAACACCCCGTGAAGTCTACCGATCATGTAACACCCTGAAGTTATCTACCACTATTACCCGTTCTACTGCGATTCAGGCCGACAAGCCCAAACGCCTGATACTCATCTGTTGCACATGACAAAGCGCGATCGCCAAGGCATCGGCCGCGTCACTTGGCGGAGTTTCGGACAAACGCAACAAACGCATAACCATGTGTTGCACCTGCTCCTTACTCGCCCGCCCCACACCAACGACAGTTCGCTTAATCTGCGTTGGCGAATACTCGCTTACTTCAAGCCCCTCGAGCACGCACGGACATAAGGCCGCGCCACGTGCCTGCCCCAATTTTAACGCCGATTCTACATTCTTTTTGACAAACACTTTTTCGATTGCCACGGTTTGCGGCTTATATGTCTTGACGATGTGTTGCACGCCTTCATAGATTTCACCAAGCCTGGCAATGAAGTTGTCATTTTGCGTACGAATACAGCCGCTATTCACATAGTACAGCTGCTGCCCTTCCTGTCGGATGATGCCGAATCCGGTCACTCTAGAGCCAGGATCTATGCCTAATATGTGTGTCACCCAAGCTTTGCCATTATGTCGTCGGAGATTTCCGCATTTGAGTAGACCTTCTGAACATCATCCAGGTCTTCCAGCATATCAAGCATCTTAAGCATGGTTTCGGCTTTCTCCAAATCGAGTTCTACATTCGTCGATGCCTGCATGGTTACCTCGGCGTTTACCGCCGACAAACCGGTCGCATCGAGCGCATCTTTAACCACGCCAAAATTTTCAGGGGAAGTCATCACATCGATACTGCCATCCGGATGACTTAATACATCTTCTGCGCCGGCCTCCAGGGCCGCCTCCATGACTGCATCTTCACTGACACCGGCGTCATAGCTGATGATCCCAATTTTTGAAAAAAGATAGGCGACAGAGCCATCAGTTCCCAGGTTACCACCGTGTTTGGTAAAGGCATGTCTCACCTCACCCGCAGTACGATTACGGTTATCCGTCATGCACTCAACCATCACTGCCACACCCCCAGGCCCATAACCCTCATAAACTAATTCGTCAAGATTAGCCGTGTCGTCGCCACCGACGCCGCGTTTAATCGCCCGCTCGATGGTATCTTTGGGCATGTTATTACCAAGACCATTATCTATCGCTGCCCTCAGACGTGGATTGGAAGCGGGATCCCCTCCACCCATTTTGGCCGCCACAGAGATCTCACGGATAATCTTGGTGAATACTTTCCCTCTTCTGGCATCCTGCGCCCCTTTGCGGTGGCGAATATTTGCCCACTTGCTGTGGCCAGCCATAACAACCTCTTTGGAACTCAAAAACAGGCCAAGTTTAGCATTTTTAGCAACGAAAATTTAAGATCCCGAGGGGGAATGTGGGTTATTGGCAATATCTAAGATG
Source organism: Gammaproteobacteria bacterium (assembly GCA_029881255.1). Lineage (NCBI taxonomy): Bacteria > Pseudomonadati > Pseudomonadota > Gammaproteobacteria > Gammaproteobacteria bacterium. The sequence goes on from JAOUMY010000013.1 coordinate 12,297, forward strand.
GCCTTCCTTTGGTAGCATGTGACATATTTTTCTTAGATGTTTCGTCATATGAAGATATGGGTAGACGCGGATGCGTGTCCGGTCGCAATAAAAGAGATACTGTTCAAGGCTGCACGGCGAACCGGCATTCGCACCACATTGGTGGCAAACCACTATATGCGAGTCCCCGCCTGCCCGAACCTTTTTTTCAAACGTGTAGAAGATGGGTTTGACGTGGCAGATAAACTCATTACTGAAAGTACAGAGCCTGGTGATCTTGTCGTCACCGGCGACATCCCGCTTGCCGCCGATGTAATTGAAAAAGGCGCGCTTGCACTTAGCCCGCGAGGTGAGCTTTTTACACCAGAGAATATCCGCCAGCGTCTAAATATGCGCGACTTTCTCGACACTATGCGATCCAGCGGCATTGAATCCGGTGGCCCACCCGCGCTTAATAACAACGACAAGAAGGCATTTGCCGATAACCTGGATCGATTGATTTCTCATGCTGGCAAATAAAGGTCATCACTATGAGCGGTTGTGATTGTCAGATTGAAGTAAAAAACCGTGAAGAAACTCGCGTCTTAATCTGGCTTATTGCGATTAACACCGCGATGTTCGTCCTGGAATTAGTCATCGGTTTTCTGAGCGAGTCAACAGCGCTAATCGCCGACTCCCTCGATATGTTGGCCGATGCCACTGTTTACGCCATCAGCTTATATGCCGTAGGAAAGGCGGTCATAGTAAAAGCTAAGGCTGCCCATATCAGTGGTATTTTCCAGCTTATACTCGGACTCTTTGTCGCAATAGATGTAATACGGCGATTTTTTGTGGGCAGCGAACCCGAACACATTTTTATGATTAGCATTGGCTTCGTCGCACTCATTGCCAATTCCATCTGCATCTTACTCATTGCAAAACATCGCCATGGCGAAGTGCACATGCGCGCCAGTTGGATTTTTACTAAAAACGATGCCATTGCCAATATCGGCATAATCGTCGCAGGATTTCTGGTTTACTATCTTTCCTCGCCTTATCCGGATTTAATTATTGGTTTGGCGATCGCTTTGGTGGTTGTGCGGGGAGGAATTCAGATTATTCGCGATGCCAAAGACGAAAGAGACAAGTTTTCCGCATCTATGACAGGTAACTAAGATGACAATTGAAACGGACAATGACTTACAGCAACTCAGAGTGGTTGGCAAAATTGTGGCAATTGTTTTGAAAACCATGATGCAACGCTGCGAACCTGGCATGACGACATTGGAGCTTGATGAGATTGGCAGGGTATTGCTCGAACAACACGGCGCTCGTTCGGCACCCAAATTGAGCTACAACTTTCCAGGCCACACCTGCATAAGCATTAATGAAGAAGCCGCGCATGGAATTCCGGGAGACCGCATCATCGCCGCTGGCGACGTGGTAAACATTGATGTCTCAGCGGAGAAAAACGGCTATTTTGCTGATACCGGCGGCACATTTATCGTTCCGCCCAGCTCAGCGCTCAAAGAGCGCTTGTGTCAGGCAACACGCCTTGCACTTGCAGAAGCTACATCACGGGCACGCGCAGGGCAGCCACTTAATGGCATAGGCAAAGCGATACAAAAAGTCGCGCGTCAAAGAGGTTTCAAGATAATAAAAAATCTGTGCAGTCACGGCGTCGGTCGCAGCCTGCACGAGGAACCTAAGGAGATTCCCGGCTATTACGTGCCGCAGGATACACGCATGTTAAAAAATGGTCAGGTAATCACTATTGAGCCTTTTCTGTCCACCAAGAGTTCGCTAGTCAGCGAAGCCGACGATGGCTGGACCCTGGTCGCCGCGGAAAACAATATTTCTGCTCAATATGAGCACACCATGGTAATCACTCGAGGAAAACCTATTCTATTAACGGTGGCCTGATAGTCCATAAAACATCGGTCTTGCACGGTAGAATAGCGCAACAATTTTTTTCAGGAATCTATATGATATTGTCACGTCGCACATTTGGTTTTCTATTTTTTTTGGCGTCACTTTTGGTGACATCTATCGCTTTTGGGCATGGCATGTCTGAAGAGGAAAAGCAGTCCATCATAGAGGGAGGCAATTTAAGCTATTTATGGTTAGGTGCTACTCATATGCTCACAGGCTATGATCATCTCGCTTTTGTCTTCGGCATCATATTTTTTCTGACTACGTTCAAAGAAATCGTCAAGTACATTACCGCTTTCACGCTGGGCCACAGCGTAACACTGATCTTTGCTACGTTTAATGGCATCCAGATGAATTACTTCGTCATCGACGCGATTATTGGGTTGAGTGTTGCGTATATCGCCTTTGCCAATATGGATGGATTTCGAAAGCATTTAAAAATTCCTCCACCGAATCTGTTGATCATGATCGTGGTTCTTGGACTGATTCACGGCCTGGGCCTATCGACGCGTTTACAACAACTCCCATTGAGTGAAGATGCTTTATTGATGAATATTATTTCATTCAATGTCGGCATCGAGTTTGGGCAAATTACAGCCTTGACGGTGATGTTGCTGGTATTGACCGGTTGGCGCAAAGCAAAATCTTTTGAAAACTTCAGTCGTGTTTCCAACTACGCGTTAATCTTTTGCGGTGTCTACTTATTTCTAATGCAAATGCATGGCTATGCACACGTCAGCGCGCCAGACGAATTTGGTTTTGCTGCGGACAATCACGCCCATGAGCATATGCAAATGCCGATGCCGGAAATTGATCTCAATTCTCCTCAGTCTTCCCATCACGATAGCTTGATTAATTGACGGGTGGTTTGTGCCGGAGTGTCGTGTTGCGAGCGTTCCCGGGCCAACGATTTTTCGTTTGTGCTGGCGTCGGTCATTAATAGCAGGCTCGCTCACAAAAAATCAAACCGCTAGCCCCTGACAAACGACATAGCGACAACCATGCCCCGAAACAAAAAAAGCCGGGGATAAACCCCGGCTTTTCGATTCAATAGAAACAGAAGTCGCTTACTTCTTAGCAGCGCGCTCTTTCGCTTCCTTGATAACCACTTCCGCAACATTGTTCGGACATGGCGCATAATGCGCGAATTCCATGGAGAACTGACCACGACCAGAAGTCATGGTACGCAGATCGCCGATGTAACCGAACATTTCGCTCAGTGGACATTCCGCCTTAACGCGAACACCTGTTACGCCAGACTCCTGACCCTGGATCATGCCGCGACGACGGTTCAAGTCACCGATAACGTCACCAACGTGATCGTCCGGTGTAAACACGTCTACCTTCATGATCGGCTCAAGCAACTGAGGACCGGCCTTTGGTAATGATTGACGGTAAGCCGCTCTAGCAGCGATTTCGTATGCAATCGCAGAAGAGTCAACCGCGTGGAAGCCACCATCGGTAAGATTAACGTGAACATCAAGACACGGGTATCCGGCAAGCACACCTTTACCCATACTGTCTCTGAAGCCTTTTTCAACTGCAGGCCAGAATTCACGAGGAACGTTACCACCGGTAACAGAAGACTTAAAGGTATAACCTGAACCAGGTTCACCAGGCTCAACAATGTAGTCAATTTTCGCAAACTGACCGGAACCACCTGTCTGCTTCTTGTGCGTATAGCTATCTTCAACACGCTTGGTGATTGTTTCGCGATAGGCAACCTGAGGCTTACCAACGGTAACTTCAACGCCGTGAGTACGCTTCAAGATATCAACCTTAATATCAAGATGTAATTCACCCATACCCTTGATGATAGTTTCACCTGATTCTTCATCCGTCTCAACACGGAAAGATGGATCTTCAGCAACCATCTTGCCGATCGCGATACCCATCTTCTCGGAAGCACCCTTGTCTTTTGGTGCGATAGCGATAGAAATAACCGGCTCAGGGAATACCATTGGTTCCAGAGTCGCGGGCACCTTTGGATCACACAACGTGTGACCAGTCTGAACATTCTTCATACCGATTACCGCGACAATGTCACCTGCTTGTGCGCCATCCAGTTCGATACGTTCATCGGCATGCATCTCTACGATACGGCCGATACGCTCAGTCTTACCGGTATAGGTATTCAGAACTGTCGTTCCTTTTTCCAATTTACCCGAGTAAACACGGATAAAAGTCAATGCACCAAAGCGGTCGTCCATGATTTTGAACGCCAACGCGCGCAAAGGCTTGGCAGCATCAACAATGGCAAATGTACCTGTTTCATTACCTTCAAGGTCAACTTCAGGCTGAGGCTTAACTTCAGTTGGGTTAGGCAGATAATCAACAACGCCATCAAGCACCAATTGAATACCTTTGTTCTTAAACGATGAACCGCAGAAGGTTGGGAAGAAATCCAGGTTGATAGTACCTTTGCGTATACAACGCTTGAGGTCTTCAACAGACGGCTCATTACCTTCAAGATAGGCTTCCATCAACTCATCGTCTTGCTCAACAGCAGTTTCGACCAATTCCGCGCGGTACTCAGCGGCCTTGTCTTGATACTCGGCAGGGATATCGACGATTTCATAGTTTTCCGGCAGACCAGAATCATCCCACATCCATGCTTTCATGTTTATCAGGTCAATGACGCCTGAGAAATCATCTTCGATACCAATAGGCAGTGTCATTACCAGCGGACGTGCACCAAGTACATTCTTGACCTGGCCTACAACGCGGTAAAAATCCGCTCCCATGCGATCGAGTTTGTTAACGTAAATAATACGTGCGACTTCAGAGTCATTCGCATAACGCCAGTTAGTTTCTGACTGAGGTTCAACACCACCGGAACCACAGAAAACACCAATACCGCCATCGAGAACTTTTAGTGAACGATAAACTTCGATAGTGAAGTCAACGTGTCCCGGTGTGTCGATGATGTTAAAACGATGATCCTTCCAGAAACAGGTCGTTGCAGCGGACTGAATAGTGATGCCGCGCTCGCGCTCCTGGTCCATGAAGTCAGTGGTCGCTGCACCATCGTGCACCTCACCCAGCTTGTGGATCTTCCCGGTGAGCTTGAGAATACGCTCAGTAGTGGTGGTCTTACCCGCGTCTACGTGGGCAAAGATACCTATGTTTCTGTATTTGCTTAGGTCGGTCATCGTTCTACTCTAATATAAAGTGGTTGTTGAAAATTGTATTCTGGCAACCCAGCACGCTTCGGGTTCGGGTGAGGCGTCTTGACTCGGACATTGCGAAACACTTCCGGTGCCTACACCTTAAGCTGGGGAGAACTGCGGATGCCAGGATCTAGGTCCTGCTCAGATAAATCAAGTTCGAGAGACTAGCAAAATCAAAACCGATTTTGCCCGCCATTCCAGCCAGATAAAAAAGGCCGCTATTTTACCTTGAATTCTTTATAAAAACAGTAGAATGGGCGGTTTTTAGCAAATTATTTTACCCAACCGAAAACTCTATGCAACCTGTTGTTTTCATTGATAATGAAGCAATTGCGGCGCTCGACTTGCCCCATTTAGATCCACTGTTGCCGGCAAATACGCAAAGGGAACCTGAAAATAGCGTAAAAACCAGTCCATTCTTTTAACGCCCTGCCGCCGAAACATACGCCCGACGTTTAGCGCAACAGCTACATAAACATGTCGTTGTTTTGCTTCCTTAACTTTTTCGTATCCCCGAACAAAATAACCTGTATGCAACTCAAGGTAGCGCAATACAGGTGAACGGATCCAGGGAAACGCCTCCAATTTGAGCGCCGCGAGATATTTCAAGCCCTGGTAGTCGGTAAAAACATCGTAAGTTGTCCCGCTCGGAATATATTCCACGCGTAAATCCAGGTATCGATTACGCTGCGGGTGTTGATACAAATAATAAGCGAGGTACGCGCCCAGTACGTTCATGCTGAAGTCCTGATAGGAAAACCCAAACCAGCTAAACGAGTCGCCAAATTCCATAAAGGAATGCATACCAAGACTAGTCAGGGCGCCATAGGCCGCCGCTTCTTTTTGAGTATATCCCCAGCGCTCAAAGTACCAGGCAAACATATGCCCCAAACCAAAAGTCGCGTAGGTGTGGCCAATTTTATCTGCTCCGCCGTGCAGTGTATTCGCTTGAAACCAGGATTCGTTGGTGAAATGCATGTCGCGGACCCCATAGTCCCACACACTCAACCCCCAGACGCCTATAAAGGTATTCGCCACGATATTCGTGGTAATGAGCTTTTGCTGCTTCGACCACTTGTAGTTAAATTCCGGTTCTGCTTCCGATTGCGCTAGCGAAAGTTTTGGATAGGAAAAACCTAAAATGACGAATAACAGGAATACAGACGAGACACCCCGGCGGACCATTTGTGGACACTCTAATTATTTTGCCGCGGGGATTATAACCTTAAAAACACACAAACCCAACAGGGTTAATCGACTTTTAGCGCTGTCTCATCACTAAAAACGAAATCAGTGCAACCACAGCCAGCTCACCAACGAGCCAAACATAGTTGATGTGCTCGTAAACAGGCACTCCCTTACCAAAAGCACCTACGATATTACTCAGAATGAAACCCCATTCAACATGTCCGAGCATATTGTATGGTGGAAACAGAATAACCAGGGCAAACCCGGCAATCCCTAATAATTTTCCAATTTTTTTCATAAATCTACTCCGTACATAAATTCAAATACGCTATCGGGTGAGCTAAGAGGCAGCTTAAGATCAAAACGAAAACATTCGGAAAAACGTTTTTTCCAGACTACTCATATAGAATAATACGGCTTGTGAAATAGGATATTTATAATGGGATTTCTTAGCGGTCTTGCAATTTTACTAGTCTTCCAGCTTCTCGGTGAAATCGTGGTTATCCTTGCGGCGCTTCCTGTACCTGGACCCGTAATAGGCATGATTTTACTCTTTGTCTTTTTGACACAAAGCCGACAGTCAAAAAGCTATTTAAATGAAACCTCCTCTCACCTTTTGACTCACCTATCACTATTATTCATACCTGCAGGCGTGGGTGTAATGGTCCACATGGACAAGCTGGGAACCGAATGGATAGCCATAGGCACTACGCTGTTGCTCAGCACCATCATCACCATGCTAGTAACCGCCATTTCTTTGATATTTTTCCTACGCGTTTTCGGAGCAGAAAAAAAACATGATTGACAATTATGCGCAAGTCATCTGGGTTTATTTATCTGCTTCACCGCTATTTGGCCTCGCGTTAACGATAGTCGCCTATTTGATCGGGGTACAACTCTACATGCGGTATAAATTTCATCCGCTACTAAACCCTGTTTTGATAGCCATCATATTCATCATCGGCGCGCTATGGCTGACCAAAATCGACTATACGCTTTATTTTGAAGGCGCGCAGTTTGTTCATTTTCTTCTCGGGCCAGCAACTGTTGCACTAGCCGTCCCACTGTATCAGCAGTTTCAAAAACTAAAAAAGACCTGGATTCCACTTCTATGTGCCATAGCGTTTGGATCGTTGACAGGTTTGTTGTCTACCATCGGCATCGCTTGGGCATTGGGTTTGAATAACGCCATAATTCTTTCTCTGGCCCCCAAATCCGTAACGGCACCCGTTGCCATGGGCATAGCTGAAAAAACTGGCGGACTACCCACGCTCACCGCAGTTGCAGTCGTCCTTACCGGCATTACTGGCGCAATGATAGGCACTCTTATATATCGCCTGTTGCGAATTCGGGACGACAGAATCAAAGGGATCGCTATGGGCGTGAGCGCTCATGGCATCGGTACAGCCAGAGCATTTCACATTAGCCAGGAAATGGGGGCGTATTCTGGTCTTGCGATGGCCGCGTCTGCGTTGATCACACCACTCGCTGCCCCCTGGATAATCGCACTAATTCAGTCTTAGTTCTGAAACAATGTGACGTATTCGCGCATTTGCTCCTTAGACTACTCCTTTAAGGTTATTAAGACGGTTACACGGGCTTCCGATACAAATAGTTAACAAAGAACTTCTTCCAAAAAAAAGACCGAATGTTAGCTGACGTCGTAAACGCAAATTATTCCCTAACCCTATACGCCGCATGCAGCGGAATCACGGCAATACTCATTCTTATATTAAGTCTGATTACACTGATTCGTGAAAAATGGTCGCGAATAGGTTGGGTATACGTTGCGTTTACTCTACCCATATTTATCTGGATGTCTGGGGCAGCGGCTGTTGCGGCGTCTACCGACGAACACACCGCGATCATTTGGGCAAGTTTTGCAGAATCGGGCGTCGCCTTCATCCCGGCAGGCTTTACCCTGCTCTCTTATTTTATTCTGGAAATGCTGACACGATTTCGTATGTTTGTTGCCAGCGCATTCATCATGTCCAGCATATTCGCCTATCTCGCGATCACACATCCGGCTTATGTATCAGGCGTAACACATTACGATTGGGGTTACTATGTACATCTTGGCCCATACGCCTATTTTTACATGTTGTACTTCTCAATCTACATGAGCACATGTTTTTATTTGTATTTTGATGCGATACGCGAATCACAACCTAACTCGGCAAGAAAGCGAAGAGCAAATGAGTTGTCCAAGGCATTTTCTGTCGGCATTTTAGGAGCTATAGACTTTCTTCCTGCTTATGGCTTTGGTGTATTCCCGGTCGGTTTTGCGTTTGTTTGCTTCTTATTAGTTTATACCGCTTTCATCGTATACAAACATCGCTTAAGCAGCTTGTCCTTAACAGATATTGCACAGACGATATTGACTATCATGCATGAGCCGATATTGATCATCAACGATTCAGGAAAACTACTGTTAGCCAATCATGCCAGTGAACAACTATTCTTCAAATCTTCAACCATTGTTCCAGGAAAAGACTTTTGCCACATGATACTGGATGAAAATTTCACCCAAGAATTATCATCGATTCTAAACAATACTGAACAATCAGAGAGTGAAGCTAAATTTTACGATGGAATGTCTACCCGTCATTTACAAATATCCAAATCCAACCTCACAGATAGTTATGGATACACCTTGGCGCACATATGCGTATTCCATGACGTTACTGAAAGAAAACTGGCAGAGGAAATTCTTCAAACATCTCAGGCCCAGCTTGAACTAAGCGTTAGAGAGCGTACGCAACAACTGCAAGACATCATTGAGCGATACAAAGAGACTGAACAGGCACTACTATTGGCTAAATACTCCGCAGAGACAGCAAATCAAGCCAAGTCTGAATTTGTATCCACCATAAGCCATGAAATCAGAACGCCACTAAACAGCGTGATTGGCATGACGGAACTGTTGCTCGACTCCGAACTAAATTCTGAGCAGCAGAATTTAGCCCAGTCTGCACAAACCTCTGGCAAGCAACTCCTGGCATTAATCAACGACATTCTCGACTTATCCAAGATTGAAGCGAAAAAGATGGAATTACATACTCGAGAACTAAATCTTCATAGATTACTTCGCGAAATGTTTGAGATGTTCGAGGTATTAGCGAAGCCAAAAAATATCACACTATCCCTGTTCATCAACCCCGACATACCTCAAATCATCGTTGGCGATGAGAATCGATTGAAACAGATTTTTGCCAACCTGCTTGGAAACGCCGTCAAGTTCACCAGTAATGGAAAAATTAGCATCGAAGCCGAGGTCGATAGCGCCAGGAACTTGCTTCGTTTTGCAATTGAGGATAACGGCATTGGAATCGCTCCCGAAAATCAGGTCAAAATCTTCGACCTGTTTTCTCAGGTTGACAGTTCCAGAACTCGCCACTATGAAGGAACCGGTCTCGGTCTGGCCATCACCCAAAAACTTGTGCATCTCATGCAGGGTGAAATAGGTGTGGAAAGCAATATTGCGCACGGAACACGATTCTGGTTTTCGCTCCCACTTTCGCTACCCGCCTCAAGTGAGGCGCCCAAAAGCATTCCCACGGCTCCACAAACGACTTTGTGGAGTCAATATCGGAACGCCTTTTCGGGCAAAGTCCTATTGGTTGAGGATAATCCAGTTAATCAACAGGTTGCCACTACCTTTTTACACAAACTGGGATTGCAGACTGAGATCGCCAATGATGGCAGGGAGGGGGTGGAGTTAGCACAAACCAGATACTTTGATCTCATATTCATGGACTTGCAAATGCCCCATATGGACGGCATAAAGGCGACCCAACTCATTCGAGAACACGAAAACAAAACCAAGTCCTCTGCCACTCCGATCATTGCTCTCACTGCCAATACCAGCCAGGATGACAAAAATACCTGTCTGGAAATTGGCATGAATGCGTATCTGGTCAAGCCACTCACACTCGAAAATTTGATAAAAATTCTGGAAAAATGGCTATATCGTAAGGTTTCTTGAAGGCTTTCTCGCTATAACGTAAACTGGCTACACAATAAGAATCAGGGTATATCCAATGATCCGAGCCGCCAGTATCTTGGTCCTATCTAGTCTGTCTTTCATTGCATGTTCGCCCCCGAAGGAAACATCTTTCGATCGAATCGGCAATAGTATCGCCTATCCAGAAGTTTCTGTCGGTGAACCCATGAGCGTACAGGAATATTCCAATCGTCGAATTATAGGCGGTCGCTTTACGAATTCAGACGGCAGCAGCTTGCTAACCCGAGAGGTTTCCTACCTGAATGGTGAAATAGACAGCTATTACAACATCGAATATAACGGAAACCAAAAACTACGCAGCACCCGTTTTAGCGCACCCGGCGCAGATGCAAACTGGTTAACGCCCGACGATGTCGTCCTGCTATACACCGATTACGCACCAACAGACAATACTATTGCGTACATTATTTATGACGGCAGAGGCGCCGATGGCACCTGGTTCACCGCTGACGATAAAGTTCGCTATTATGAACGCCAGCAAACGGATGCCAGTAACGGCGAGATGCTCCATATTGCCGTGTCACTTGCCGGAGACGATGGCACATGGTTTACCAACGATGACCAGATCGGCTGGATCACACGATACGGCGCGATAGTTCAGGATCAACAACAGGTCGCAACTTATCTTACTCCCGGCGCAGATAACGATTGGTTCACGTTCGAAGACAATTCTGTTTATCAGCACTGGTTGAATATTTACGACGCTGCCGGAAATCTTGTCCGTTATATTCTATATGCCGATACCGGTATTGACGGCATACCATTTACTACTGATGACACGATAGTCTATTACCATGACCTGAGTTACGACGCTACAGGACGAATTGAAACCGTTATCATGCATCATGGCGGTCCAGGCCCTGATGCCACGTGGTTTACCCCAGACGATAATATCCATTCCTGCAAACAACTCACGCGTGATGCAAACGACTTACCGATACGTACCACGACCTATCGTACCGGCCCCGATTTGAGCTGTTTTACTCCCGACGATATAGTCTGGGGCTATCACGACGATGTCTTCGACGCCAACAATCTGCTTGTCAGAAGCAACGCATATTACGGCACGGGCCCCGATTTATTATGGTTCACGCAGGACGACTTGATCGTCAGTCAGCGCGAGTATATTCCACAACAATGAAAAATATGACCCGCTCAATTTGCGTTAAATTTTTTTTCTTGCAATACGGACTTCAAATTAGTTCGCTTGTGAGGTGCGCCAAAATGCAAACAGACGCGCTATTTAAACTGAGTAATTGAGCCTTTTTTGCAGTGCCTTCCCAGTCGATTTAGCAGTTGAATGCCTGGGTATCAAGCTGGCCAAATCGTGGTATACAATAGCCCTTACATATTTCCCTGTATAAACCCGCGCTGAAGAATCGCCCCTGCAGGTACAGGTAGCGGATTACTTGCCTGGAACCAGGTCGTCGTTGAATGGCATTGGTCACAGCCTGTTGTCACGCCAACAGCGGAGTGGTTTGCCGGTGTAGTGTGACAACTCTCACACGGACCGATAACATCATTATGATCGACACCGAACGGAACCCAGGAAGTGGTGAGATGACATGCACCACAATTTCCAGTTGATGAAATATGCGTGGGGTGTTTTCCGATAGCCACGTTTCCATTATGGCACGCGTCACAATTACCGATAACCTGATTGTGATCCACAACAATCAACGGAACCCATCGCGTTGTGTAGTGACAAGCATCGCAGGCATCCGTAGTAGTGATATGACCTGGATCCTTCCCAGGCGCGGTAACGCCGTTATGACAGTTACCACACGACCCAATTACATGAGCGTGGTCAACGCGTATAGCCGGCGTCCAAGCATTTGTCGAGTGGCATGCATCGCAGGCCTCACTACTACTGATGTGTCTTGATGATTTGCCTTTAGCCGTTGTGCCATTGTGGCAATCGAAACACTGACCAATAACTGAAACGTGATCAACAGTTATTACTGGGGTCCAGTATGACGTCGTATGACAATCATCACACGCGTCTGAACTCAAAATGTGGTCAGGGGTTTTACCAGGTACCAGTTGATTATTGTGACACTCAATGCACTGACCAATAACGAACGCATGATCGACAATAATATAGGGCTTCCATGCCGTGGTTGAGTGGCAGGCCCCGCAGTCATTACTGCTGTTGATGTGTCCCTGATTTTTACCAGGAGCAGCAATACCGTTGTGGCAAGTGTCACATGTGCCGACAACTTCATTGTGATCTACCGTACTCGCTGGAACCCATATTGATGTCGAGTGACAAGCCGAGCATACATCAGTCGTCGGAATATGCGCATCATGCTTTCCAATTGCAACAATTCCATTGTGACAGGCAATACAATCACCAATGACTTGCGAATGATCAACAACTATATATGGCACCCATTGTTCGGTCGAATGACACGCATCACAGACGTCGCTACTGGTAATATGCGTATCATTCTTCGGTGTGGCAAAGGTGCCGTCATGGCAGTTCGCGCATGCCCCTAATACATCCGCATGATCCACTTTTGTTACCGGCGTCCACACATTCGGCACATGGCATGAACCACAATTGTTCGTTGTAGGAACATGTTTCGCTGATTTACCTGGCGCTAATACCGAATTGTGACAGCTAGCGCATTCACCGAGCACAAAGTCATGGTCCACAGTAACGACAGGCATCCAACGCGTGGTGTTATGGCAGGCACCACAGTCATCCGTCGTATTAATATGCTGCGGTGATTTATCAGGCGCCAGAATGCCATTATGACAATCGCTACAAACGCCTAACACTTCGGCGTGATCAACAAGCGCCACTGGCGACCAGACCTGCGTCGTGTGACAAGCGCCACACAACTCAGTGGTATTGATATGTCCGTCCGACTTACCTTTCGCCTTGGTCCCGTTGTGACAATTTGCACCACAGTTTTCTTTACCGATGACTTCATTGTGATCAACCGATATATAGGGAACCCAGGCAATAGTCGAATGACAGGCGCCACAGGCATCGCTGGAATTAATATGTTCCGCGTGCTTGTCTGGCGCTGCGGTTCCATTATGGCAACTTTCACAAATCCCCAGGACTTCGTTGTGGTCTACACGAATCGCAGGTTTGAAAGTTGCTGTCGAGTGACAGGTGTCGCAGGCGTCTGTTGTAGAGATATGTCCAGCGTTCTTTCCTGGCGCAGGCCCGCCATTGTGGCAGGATACGCAAACACCTTTGACTTGGGTGTGATCCACCGTTATAGCAGGCTTCCATTGCAGCGTGGAATGACAAAGGTCACATGCTTCAGACGAGTCAATATGTGCCTGGTTTTTATACGGCGCAGTAGTCCCGTCATGGCAAGAGGTACAAATGCCAATAACTTCTTTGTGATCAACAATAGTGGTCGGACTCCAACCCGCTGGCGTATGACATGCCTCACAGACTTCTGTCGTATTTATGTGTCCGTTCGACTTAGGCGTAGCACTGATACCGTTGTGGCATCCGAAACACGGTCCTCTGACAAAATCGTGATTGACGACAACGATATCGGCCCAGGTAAATGGGGCGGTATTGTGGCACTCCTTACAATCATTAGTCGTAGGAATATGCAGGCCACTCTTTCCTACCGTTGTCGTGCCATTGTGGCAGTCGCTACACGCACCAACGACTTCCGCATGATCAACTGCCGACGCGGGCTTCCAGCTTGTGGTGAAATGGCAGACCTCACACAGATTGGTTACCGGTATATGGTAACTGGGCTTTCCCGCCACCAGACCATTGTCATGACAACTAACGCAGGCGGCAGTGATTTGTGTGTGATCTACGGCGGCAACAGATGTCCAGGCGGTAGTCACATGACACGCATCGCAGGCCTCACTCGATGTAATGTGTGCAGCATTTTTTCCAGTCGCGATGGTTCCGTTATGACAGTCCTGGCAAATACCTAGCACTTCATTGTGATCAACTTTTCTGACTGCATTCCAACGTAGCGTCGTGTGACAAGTACCGCACATGTCTGTGGTATTTATGTGGCCATTATTCTTACCCATCGAGATCGTGCCGTCATGACAGGAAAAACAATCTCCAATAACCTGAGTGTGATCGACACGTTTTGCCGGTTTCCATGATGCGACTGAGTGGCACATGTCGCATCCATCACTACTGGCAATATGGCTTTCATTCTTTCCTGTTGCCGTTACGCCATCATGGCACGCGATACACAAACCTGCGACCTGGGTATGATCCACTTTCAGAGCAGGCTTCCATCTCGATGTTGTATGACAAGCCTGACAAACATCTGAGGACTGAATATGCCCCGTATTCTTGCCGAGCGCACCGGTATGACATCCAACGCATTCGCCCAGCACGTGTTGATGATCCACGCTCTTGGCTGGCACCCACATCGCTGTGGTATGACAAACCTCGCAGACATCCGTCGTTGGAATATGAGTTAGCGATTTACCGGTTGCCTCTCTACCGTTGTGACAGGAGAAACAGTTATCCGATATTCCGGTATGTATTTGACCTATTGTGACACCTTGCCAGCGTCGGGTGTTATGGCAAACATCACATTCGGCAAGTGTTGGAATATGCGTCCCCGGCTTACCACTGGCGATACGATTGTTATGACAACTGCTGCAAACACCAAATACTTCCTGGTGGTCAACAGTAATTGCCGGTTGCCATACCGTTGTCGTATGACAGGCTTCGCAAGAATCTGAGGAAAATATATGCGTCCGAGATTTTCCTGTTGCTACGACACCTTGATGACATCCACTACAAGCGCCTTGAACTTCATTATGATCGACAGATTCGACTAAACGCCAGATCGTCGTATTGTGACAGGCACCACATACATCGCTGGTGGGAATATGGGTTGCGTGTTTGCCTGTTGCCAACACCCCGTCATGACAGGATTCGCACGTACCTCTAACTTGCAGATGATCCACTTTCACGCCTGCACGCCATGAATTGGTGGAGTGACAAGCAGAACAACTATCGGTACTTGTTATATGAGTGAGATTTTTTCCGCTTGCAAGCACACCATCGTGACAATTCACGCAGCGACCATTTACCTGCAGGTGATCCACTTGCAATACTGGCTTAAAGGTCAATTCGGAGTGACACGCTTTGCAATTATCCGAGGTGGGAATATGCGTCGTGGGCTTTCCAAGACTGACCTGATTGTTATGACAGTCAACGCAAACTCCCAGCACCTGAGTATGATCGACGCGTATAACAGGACGCCAGGTCGCCTGCGAGTGACAGGCATAGCAATTTTCAGTCGTCGGTATATGCGCAGTAGGCTGTCCAACTGCAGCAATCATATTGTGACAGGAATTACACGCACCACTCACTTCATTGTGATCAAAAAACAGAATTGGCTTCCAGGTAATGACACTGTGACATGCCTCGCAGCGATTCGAGCTTTGAACATGAGTCAAAGGCTTACCTTGAGCATCGACGCCGTGACAATTTCCGCATCCGTCAACAAAGGTATTATGGTCGACCGGCAAATGGTTAAGGCGTCCGCTAAGTCGCGGCTTGGCAAGATGCCCTGGTTTCACATCGAACCATGTACCTGTGTTATGACAGCTATCACACGCTTCACTGGTGCGAAAGTGATCTGCAGTCTGACCCACCGCCACAATTGAGTTATGACAGTCTTCACAACGCCCAAATACTTCCTGGTGATCCACGCGCATGGCCGGCACCCATGCACTCACAGCATGGCAGCTATCGCAATTATTGCTCGATAAAAGATGCGTTTTTGGTTTAAACGAGCCTGCCGGACCTGTATGACATGAAAGGCAATCACCTATCGTCTGCGCATGATCAAAACGGACAATTTCAGTCCAGTTGCGACTCACATGACACGATTCACAATCGTCACTAACAGCGAGATGTCCTGTCGATTTACCCGTGGCGATCTGGCTGTTATGACAATCCACACATGCGCCTTTCAGCTGCCCGTGCTCAAGAAACGCAGGTAGCCAATTCGTGCTCATATGACAAGTCTGGCACTCCCCGCTACTGGCGATGTGCGTTTTCGAGCGCTCACCTACATATTTTTCGGAGTGACATAATTGGCAAGGAATGCGATTGCGGACAACCTCATGAGACATGGATACAGCTGCGCCATCGAATCCATCAATATGACAGGCGTTGCATTTAGCACCAGCGATTGGCACATGGTTGAGGGGAATATCGATAGCTTTCGCTTGCGCGATACTGAAGAAACAAAAGACAAGAAAAATAAGAACAAGGAAAAGCCCGTCGTTGTTTTTCATCAACGAGCGATTTGAATCAAGCAGTCCATTATTTGTAGTTCTTTCGCGCCCCATGCCCCACACCACGGTAAACAATACTGTTACCGATTTATTCGGAGAACCAGGATAAACCTGATCAACACGCAGACATGAGAGGTCTTACTAGAACCACAACAATATGAAATTCTCTAAGTAATCATTGTTTTCAGTTATTGTTGGTGATCACTCAAATACCTAGACGACAAGAACCAATCTCCAATTTGGGCAAACCTCTCCCACGTGCACCCGATACATTGCTGCTTTTCCAGTGGTTTAGCACCATCTGGAAATATTCTTATTATTCGAAAGCTTATTTTCAGTTTATTGTATGATTTATTACTGAAAGTATAGGTGAGGGAAAGAAAAACTTAGTGAAATAGTCGAACAAAAAAGATTCCGTTGCCTTGAATTTCAAGGAATCGGAATGTCGCGTCAAATAATTGACCAAATAAAGATGAAATACGGTATTTATGCGCTTCAGAACACTACAACAACTCTCTTTCGCGGTGTCGAGTCGACCAGGACAACAGTAATTTGTCGGCCACCCCTTGGGCAAATCCGGCAATCCGGGATGATAAAGGCTTCTTACTCTTGTGCGTGATCTGATACAGGTCGTGATCCTGGTATTTCGAGAGCAGATAATCATCGCTGGTCTGAATCTCATCCACCAGTTTCAAATCCAGCGCGCGTCGCCCAAACCAGTGCTCACCTGTTGCGACTTGCGCGATATCGACAACCTCACGATGTTCTTTTACAAATGTTTTGAACAACTCGTGGGTATCATCAATATCTTCCTTGAACTTAGCTCGCGCTTTATCCGTATTTTCCCCAAATACCGTAAGTGTACGCTTGTATTCCCCACCGGTGATTAACTCGAAATCCACGTCGTGCTTTTTCAAAAGTCGATGAAAATTGGGAAGCTGAGCCACCACACCGATAGAACCAACTATAGCGAATGGTGCGGCAATGATGCGATCAGCAATACAAGCCATCATATAGCCACCGCTTGCGGCAACCTTATCTACAGATACCGTCAGGAATATCTTGGCATGACGTAATCGTTGCAACTGAGACGCGGCCAGACCATAGCCATGTACCATGCCACCCGCGCTTTCGAGTTTGACAAACACTTCATCGCCATCTTCCGCGATCATCAAAACGGCGCTAACTTCCTCGCGTAAGTGAGACACCGCACTCGCCTTTACATCTCCATGGAAATCGAGCACGAATACTCGCGGTCGTTTTTCCCGGTTTCCCTTTTTCTCCTTTTTGTCCTTTTGCTTCTGTTCTTTTTGCAGCTGCTTAGCTTGCTGCTTATTTGCCATGAATTGCTTGAGGACACTTTTCGTATCTTCATACGCTTCGTTTAAACGACGAATTTCAATATGAGCATCCCGCTCATCGCGGTTTCGACTCGCCATGGATATAACCAGTATCAATCCTATGACTAGTGACAGGACGATAGTCAACGTTTTGGCGGTAAAAAGGCCGTATTCATATAAAAATTCCACTTACCATCTCCATGTGCGCGCAGTGCCGAAAGGCCAGAAATCTACCATAAAACCAACTACTCTGCCGCATATCTAAAGCCACGACAGATAAACCTAGTACTAATGGGGGACTGGCTTTAGTAAATCACCTCTGCTAAAAATGCCTGACATGATTTCAACGGACACAAATCAATGAATACCGCGATCGCGGATCTTAATATCACACGACCCAAGGAAGGGATCATTGTACTCAAGGGCGAAATCAAGCGAGACAACATCCTTGATCTAGTGGAGACACTAGCGGATAACCCGATTCCTTACAACAGCGAGTTACTGATTGACGTTAGTCAGCTTGATATCGAAAGTGGTATTACACTGCTAACCCTGGTCAATACCTTGCGCGCCTTATCCAGACGAGTCTCAGCGCTCACGGTCAGCGGAGCACCGAAACAGCTTTATAACAGTCTTTACAGCACAGGATTACTCGGTGGACCCAGCGCCATCAGGCTGGAGAATCGTCGCGACGAGATGCTCGTACCCGCTTGACCAGTCGGCAGTAATATTGCTTCTCAGTTAGTCCTTTATATCTGCCGTTTGGCTTATTACACAATGCATCTATCCCGGTTATTCGTTTTTGCTCTCCTGCTGTGCCACATATTTCCCGCCTGGTCACAATCAGACAAGATATTTCAGCCAGAGAAAACCATACAAGAAAAACTTGACGCCTGTGCAGATCTGCTCGAACAGATCCGAAACTCAGATTGCGGAAACCACATTTTGAATTTTCTGGAAGGTGGCTATATTGCCGGCGGGCTTACAGGGTATCTGCTAACGACTTCCCCCGGTATAGACGGCGCATCCGCGCGATTCAACGGCGATCTACACCTTATGCCCAAGGTCATGCTTAAGACGCGATTGAATTTCATCGACGAAACAGATTTTGGATACGACTATGCTTTTGGTTTCGAGCAGGCTCACGCCTTGAGCCAGACGATAAAGCGCCCCAATGGCAGTACCACTCGGGATTTACGAACCTATACCATTGCCAATACATTTTCGACCCAGGCCAGTCTGTTTTATTCCTATGGCGCGAAAGACTTCACACCCCGTCGATATGTACTCGTAGGGCTAGGCTTCGGCTTGGGATACGCGGATATTGTCGGCCACGGATATTTAACCGAAGGCGTAGAATCCAGTTCACCAACCTGCTATCAGGCTGGGATTGATTTGATCAACGAAGCCACTGGAGCACTAACCGCTCTTGAGCAATCCTGTGAATTAAAATCCTATCGCCGTATCGGTGTCGGATATAGCGGAAGATTTTATATAGATATTCGATACGACGATTTCTATTTTTCTATCGATACACGGGCGATCCAGCTTTCCTCCGGCAAGTCTCTTTCCCTTGGTACAAGCGGTTTGCAGGTTAATCCAGCCATTAGCGCCATCACCGTGTCATACATCTATAACCTGTAAGCTCATGATCACATTAGAATGACCTAATATGATTAAATGCCTTATTGATCCATAAAAATAACTTGTAAGCAAAATTCCCGACACATATACTTTCCCATTAATCGATTTTCATCTCATCATGAAGGAGGAGATAAAGATGAAGCAGGACAAAGCAGAAACCACGCGCGTCACCATTATCTTTATCGTGTGCTTACTCGTATACGCATCACTCGCGAGCTTCGTACTCACTAACGCCGCTTAATCGAAAAAGGCCGTTACCGGCCTTTTTTCTTGGAATAAAACTCATGCCCCTCCCATCCGTCCTGTTTATACACGAAGCCGGGGGCGGAAGTTGGGAATGGTGCGTGTGGGAAAACATCTTCCGCCAAAATCAATTTCAAACATACGCCATCAATCTTGAGGCCGCAGATAAAGGTCTCGAACACACCACCAGTGCAGACTATCTAAATCAAACGAAACGTTTTGCCGAAAGACACCAATTGATTACACCTGTTATGGTTGGTGTCGGCATGGGAGGCATGCTCGCACTTCGCTTTGCACAGGAGTCCCAGCCCAAAGCCATCGTGCTGATAAATCCCCTAGGCCCACAGGCCTGGATCGGTGAAGAATTGACGATTCCCCCTGTGGTTATTCCTTGGCGTAATGAAGACAGGGAATGGCTAGACGATATGCCATCATCACACCCTCGCGACGAAATCCAGGAAAGGAGAGAATCGGGGGCAGTGCTCAAGGATCTCTATTTGAAGCAAACCACGCCCTCAGTTACTTGCCCTTGCATGGTCCTGATTGGGGAACAACATAATGTTGCTCCACCCGAAACAGGTAACGAACTTGCCGACGCCCTCAATGCCCAGGTGATCGCTTACAAAGGTACCGATGCTATTGCTGCGCTACTCGGTTTTGAGGCCAAGGCTATCGCTCGACAAGTTTGCGCCGAGCTTAAATTATTAGAAGCCTGACAAGCTCACCAACAGGCCAATCAAACCTCCGAAAACGCCGCCCCACACCACAAGCCAGCCCAGATGCTGTCTAATCATCTCCTGAACAATCTGTTTAACCATTTGCGGTGTCAATTCATCCAGGCGCTGATCGACAATCGATTCGATGCGCTGCGACATATCGGCGCTCAAGCTGTCCGCATCGATACTCCGGGCAAGCGCTTGCTTAAACACCGGACCACTCACCATCTCATTCAATGCCGTTTTGATCTTTTCAATAAACGGCTCTTTCAACCGATCCAGGGCGGCTTCTCCACCAAACATACCGAGCATGCCGCCAAAGGACGACTCCATAATCGCATCGACCAGTTTCTTGAATATGCGCTCGTAGTCCAGCGCATCAATGATCTGCCCAGGCTTCAACCACTGGCTGATAGTGTCTTCTTCTTCGGCAATAAATCGTTTTAGATTCGCCTCGGTAAAAAATTGAGTCATGATCAATTGCTTGATCGCATGTTTAAATTCGGCGAATCGATTGGGTATCACCCCTGATCCATATAAAAGCGGGACGCGTTCAAATAACATGTGTATTGCCAGCCAATTAGTCAATGCGCCAGACAGCGCAAAAATACCGACTGAGAAGATCTGATCACCAAACTGCGGCGAAACCAGACCACCGACCACTAATAGCGCCGCCAGGGCGTTGGTAGCTAAACTTTTGTTCACTTAATCACTCCATAGCCCGATTCTATTTTCATATCATTCAGGCAGTTATCCACTTCTTCAGCTCGCCTTAAGGAAACATTAATGGCGACTGGAGTATAAAACTCGGCCAGGCTATATATCTGAATCTGTATAAAAAGGAAACCCACCTCGGGTTCATCCAAAAGGATAATAATAAAGATGAAAAAAACAATAATCACGGGGCTGTTTTGTCTTCTATTTGTAGGTTGCGGTGGCGGAATACAGCTAGCGAATCAACCAAACAACAAGCCTGTCGCACAAGACGACGTATACGAGATAAACGAAGACGAACCGCTCGAGTTGAACGCACTGTTCAATAATGACACCGATCTGGACAGCGACAAACTCACCCTCGCTGCCTATACTTCACCAGAATTTGGAACACTTAGCCGCAGTGAAACCGGAATCCTGGTTTTTCAACCGCATACTGACTTTACCGGCAGCGACAGTTTTACTTACACAGTGTCCGACGGGCATGGTGGTACCGACAGCGCTAACGTTAAAATCGTCGTAAATAATATCAATGACGCCCCGGTGTTTACTGACAAGCCGATCGCTATATTCACCGATCAGGTCAACACACCACTTATGCTGCTTGATAGCGGCGCAATTGTCGATGTCGACAGCCCCGTCCTGGCGTTTGAGCTAATCAGTAAAACCAGTAAAGGCAGCATATCGCTGAACGATGCAGGAGAACTTCGATACACGCCTACCCCAGGCTACACGGGTAGAGACAGCTTTATCGTCAAGGTCAGCGACGGTGAACTCAGCTCCGAAGGCACCGTCGTGCTCAATGTTGGCGACATCAATTACGCGCCCGTAGCCAGTAACGATGAGATCACTGCAGCAAGAACTAACTCCATTACCTTCAACGTTTTCGATAATGATACTGACCCCAATCAGGACAAACTCATTATGCTAGATTGGACGCCTCCTTCAAAAGGCAACGTACTTTATATCGGTGAAGGTGTTTTTTCCTATACGCCCCATATTGACAGCGACTCTGGCACTGATGAATTCAGCTATACCGTTGGCGACAACAGGGGCGGAAAAGCCAAAGGGACTGTTTCCATCGAGATTGCGCAAGACTGGGGAAATAGAAGTACTCACTCCGAAAATAGCGATTTCTCCAATCAAATTATCGATGACGCCGGCAACATCACATTGGTTTGGACTAGCGCCAATAAGCACAAACTCTTTCACCTGTGGACTCGTCGATATGATGCAGACGAAGCAAAATGGCTAGAAGCTAAGCGCATGGATCAAAAAGACGAAGGCCGTCAATTCAAACAAATTGATTTGCGTAGCGATGCCTCAGGCAATGTCACGCTAAGCTGGCTATTCGATGAGAATGGACGCGGTGTTATCCATGCCAATCGATATGAACTGGCGACAGGATGGAGTCAATCACCAACTGTTGTGTCGAACATAACCAATAACAGTAGCTTTGGTGTTATTCCTGCCTTTGATGTCGCCAGTGACAAACTCGGAAACGTATCTTTTCTGTGGTATCAAAAAGTCTCCTCAACTTATGATCTTTTACATGCTCATTACAACGCTGCTAATGACAGTTGGCTTTCTGCGCAGAGAATACCGTTAAATATTGAGCAAACAAACAGCGCCGCACAGATTAGCGTAAGTAACGGCATTATCGCATTAACCTGGCTAGAAAATCAGACGCTGAAGGCACAATACTCCGTCAACAATCTCGGAGTTTGGAGCAATAACGCAGGAGAAGCGGTTTCTCTTCCGGGTGCCAATGTAAGCGCGATAGAGAATGTCCAACTTATGCAAGACAGCGCAGGGAATATTCAGGTCTTGTGGTCACAAATAGTTACCCCAACAGGCGGCTCCGCAACAGGTGACGGATTGTGGATAAAGTCAGTTAACATCGTCGACAAGGCGTGGTCAGACGCATATAGAATCAGCGCCCCCCTAAATGTATCAAGAGTAGACACCCTTGCCCTTGCCCAATCAGCGGAGCAAATAAGCAGCGATTTAATTGTTGTGTGGCAACAGGACACCCAACTCTACGCAAATGCAAGCCGATTTGGCAACAGTTGGGATGCAAGCCTGGCCAAGCTGGTATCCGATGGAACACAAACTGGAGCAATAGGAGAGATTGTGCTGCTGCAATCTGGCGAAGGTGCAATAGCCATTTGGGAACAAAGAAACGCCAGCGACAGCTTTTCGAATTATTGGTCAAATAGTTTTGGCTTTGACGAAAAAGACGAACTGAAGATTGGGCTTGGTTCTATATCCAGTGCCGCCGCTGTTATTGTTGACAACAACAGCGGTCCGATTGCCGAGTTTCAAGCCCTTGTTGATCAATCAGGAAAAGTTCACGCGCTTTGGATTCAGGACGAAACCAACAATGGCAATACCATCACCAGCGTATACGCCAATCAATTTACAACGAGCAGTAACTGGAAGCTTAAACCTTCTTTGATTTCAGTCGACAATATCGGCGCGGCCGAGACCTTGGGGACACCAAAAAGTCTCCATGCTGAAGCAACAGATGAATCGGAAGTCATCGCGATTTGGGAGTACAAATTCACAGAAATTGATGTCAATATTACACATCAAATTTGGACTAATACTTTCGACACTCTGAACTGGTCAGAGTCATTCAAGTTGTCGGACGATTCCAATATTGATCATCAATTGAAGTATTTCGGTATCAGTGACAACGGAAATGCCTTTAGCATCTGGTCATCCTATGACGGAGAACACGAAACTCTTTTCGTACGCGAACGAAAAACGGGAGGAGAAGCGTGGCAAGCAGGCCGTGAGTTGAACGTAAGTTCACAATACACGATTTCGGTTAGTGACGTACTTTACAATCCACTCGGACTTCCTAGTGTTTTTGGTTTCAGTGATATTACTGATGTGTCTTCGGGCCAGTTATGGTCTGTTGATTTTAGGTAATGTTGCGAATGGGAGCCTTCGAAAATGTTCTCAACAGAACAAAACTCTATTCTCGTTGACATGCATCGCAACAACTAAAATTCTGTTCCCAACCACTTGCTATACGATTTGGCTGGAAGAACTCTGACAAGATTACAAAAGAGATAAAGAATATGTACAAAAAAATAATATTTGGAACACTACTAACATTTGTCTGCTTGGGTAATTCACATGCCAATAGTGAGTATCTTGTTGCCAGGGTAGGTGCCATGTTAATCAATACCGCAAACACTAAACCACTATTGGCCTCTGGTTTGTATTACGGTTATGGCCTGGATGAACGTACCGCTATCGAGGCAGAGGCAAACATCGGCCTCGCAGGCGGAAAATACAATCAAGGTGATGGCAATTTTGGCAGCTTCGATGTGTGGACAATCGCAGCCTATGGCGTGTATCGTTACCCATTTACCCATAATTTCTATGCCAAAACGAAACTCGGTTTGTTATACGAAAACGTAACGAATAACACACGAGAAAAGAAGCTTCCACAACGTGACTACGGCGTATCCGGTGGCATCGGTCTAGGTCTACGCTTCAAGCAAGCCCTTACACTGGAAGCCGAGTTTACTCTACTGGAGCAGAATATTTTTTATTCAGGCATGGGCATCCATTACCAGTACTAAATCAGCTATTCTTCGTTGAGCTGCTTATCAAAGGTAAACATCAAATTTGCGCAGGCCTTTTGACGTGACTTTAATTCTTCAAAGCTAATATTGGCAATGTCGAGTTTACCATCAAGATGATACTTGCAAACCAGTCCAGGTTGACTTGAGTCTTCGCGTAGTATCAGCGCCTTACCTGGCTGTAGCTGAGCTTCCAATTCTGCGCCGACATAGAATGAATACTGGTTACGTTCCCGCGAATACTGGGTAAATGGATTTACCTCCATACGCTGTATAATGCCTATAAAACCATCAGCAGGTTCTGATTCGGGCTTTGGGGTACTGGCCGAAGCAACCGCCATAGAAATTTCACCGTCAAACATACCTGGCGGCCCCGCTGGAATGTCTTCGATCTTCGCAACATCAGGCGCGGTAGTTTTTTCAGACTGTGGAATCTGCGAAGCACATGCGGATAACATTATAAAAACGCCAACGGCCACGCTAAAAAATATCGTTCTCATTTCCTTCCTCCCAGAATGTCCAACTCATACCTTTACTTTAAAGATATAAACTACGTCAAAGTGTTTCAAGGCAATCTCAGTCTTTTTTACAAACCCTGATTTTTTGTAAACTGAATTACCTTTTTCAATGGTGATAAATTGATTTCGTCAAAGACTGTTCCGGCTCGTGTGCGCAAAATCATCATTACTGCCTGCGCGACATCATCTGGTTCAATGAAGTTATCCGAATCTTCTCCAGGTGAAAAAGCCAATTGATCAAAAAAAGGTGTCTTGACCATACCCGGGTTGATAATACTGACGCGTACGCCTGCCTTGGCGCTTTCATCCCTCAATGCCTGAGCAAAGCCACGTAGCGCAGCCTTACTTGCGCTATATATCGCACCTCGTCTACCACCACTAATACCGGCCTCTGAGCCCATTAAAACGATATCGGATTTATCAAATCGCTTCAATCCAGGTAGAAATTGCCTGATAACATATATCTGTCCGACGAGATTCAGGTCCAAAAGAGAACGTATTTGATCGAAAGAGAACTCTTCCAGCGAGCCAAAACGCCCCATACCGGCGCAACAGATAAGCGCATTCACATCGCTATGTTGTTTATACAGCGCATTCAATTTCGTCGGCAGTTGATCTAGATCAGCCAAATCCATGGAATGAAATGACAATTTCTCGTGCGAGAGAGGCATTTTTGCCGGGTCTCGTGCCACCCCTAAGACCCTCGCACCTGCCTCAAGTAATTGGCGACAAATCGCCAGGCCGATACCACTGGAGGCACCGGTTACCAATACTTTTAAGTCATGTATATCGTCAGTCATATAGGCAAGGAAAAAAGGCGTTGTTGTCAATATATCGCATTATCTGCTGCTTACAATAGTCCATTATCTCCTGTTCCACATCATCACGATAGGCCATCATTCCTTTGCGGTCCTGCATCGGACCCGCGAAGAGTTTTTCTTCGGGATAGAGTTTTTGCACCTTACGGAAAAAGCCTGTAGGCAAGCGGAACACCCCTAGACTCACGGAGTGAATCGACTCAGGTTTGATTGCCGAAAAAACCTGGCTAAACAATTCATCGTAGTGTTGTTTGAAGTTTGCATGGTAGATAATTGGATCGAAACGTAGCCCTAACTTCCACCCTGCATTGGCCAATTTATTCATGGCATCCAAACGCCTTTGCAACGGAGGCGTTTTATGCTCAAGACTCTCAGCGATATTTTCCGGCGACAGACTAAACGCCACAACCACATTATCCATTGCCTCACGTCCGAGCAAGCCGCGAATCTGTGTACTTTTGGTGCGCAACTCAAGAAGCTTTCCTGGCTGTTGCTGAAAAAAGTCCAGACAGGCCTCTGCGAAGCCAGTAACAGGCTCAAGCGCGAGACTGTCGCAGTCATACCCAGAGAAGAAATGCGATGTCTCGTGCCGCGAAGGAAGCACTTGTATCGCACTAAAAAAATCTTCGTAGTTGACAAACAGTACATAGTTCGCCGACTGGTACATGCCTTGTAAAAAACAGTAGCGACAGTCGTACACACAGTTCAACATGTGGGAAAAATAGTAATTCTCTGAGGCGCCGATACCATAGCCTTCTGGTGCTTCTAACACATGATTTTTGTACTTTCTCGCCAGAATCAGGGACGGGTTTTGCTTCTGCAATCTAAAACTTTGTGCTGAACGATTAAATACCTCACCATAGTTTTCACAGTACACGATTTTCGCCTCAGGGAAACGCCCGGTGATTTCCAGTACACGTGGGTGACTCGCTACTTCTTCTTCAATGTAAAGCGTTTGAAAAAGCATAGTTAGAATTCCGGCACAATATTTTCCACACGTTGAGTAAGTTGGGACAAAACTTCTGCACTGGATTTTATCTTTGCCATTTCGTCCAGGTTAATCTCAGGCCCCTGCAGGACAAACATGCGGTTTAGCAGCGGCAACAACTGCCGCTGTTGCGTCGCACTAAAGTGAAAGCGTTTACATAGCTCATGATAAATTGGCAATACAAGCTCATCGGAAGGCAGGGACTCGGCCAATTCCAGTAGATGGGCTTTCATAGATTGCAACGGCTGCAGCAAGGCGTCAACACACTTGATTACATAGGCCTTATCGACGTGACCAATTCCGCTATTATCGGTATCGGAAACCGTCTTAATACTTTGAACCAGTTCTGCAGTAGAAAATCGATTGGCGGTAAAATAAAATGCAGATGCCTCCATGTCATACAATCCGGGATGATTATATGCCAACTCAGGCGTGTCGACGCAATACAAGATTTCAGATTCAAGATTGCTTAATGGAGGCAACGGCGGATAAAATGTCTTACTCGTCGCAACATCAATTAGCTTATTCACTAACAGGGTTTTCCCAGTTTCATACCCCTTCGCACCACAAACACCGACATTAATCCACACATCATTCGGGTGGGCATACTTTCCATAGACATAAGCGATCGCCGCCGCACACGCCAGCTTTCCAATGCCTGACACCACCAGGAAGTCGTTTTCCCGCTGATAAACTGCGAACGGTTTGCTTTCGATCTGCTTCAATCTATGGGCATCAATTAACGGTCGTGCTTCTGCAGACAAAGCGCAGTGAATAAAAGCCTGTCTCATCATAACTCCCGAATCAGTCGTTTATACCGATGCACTTCTTCGAGCTTTCCCCGTTTTTGTGCCCCCTTAACATAAACGGAAATCTTCTTAACTAACATTTCACGCGTTGCATCGTGCAAATTTGGGTCTAGCTCACCATGCTTCAAAATAGACGCCAGCGATTGAATACGAAACCTATCCATACCCCAATAGCGCCTGGACAGCTGATCCTCATGTCCCCCATATTTTTTTATTAGAGGCTGGTCTAGATACAATACGGGATATTTCGAACACATTCTCAGCCACAAGTCATAGTCTTCACACGCCGGCAGGTTTTCATCAAACACGCCGATTTCGTGAAAAACACTTTTATGGATTAATACCGATGAAGGTGAAATTGCGCAAAGTGGCAGGCAGCGCTGATATATCCATCCTCCGTATTTGCGGTGTTTTCGCATCTGATTGACGCGAACACCGTTGCGTATCCAGATTTCTTCCGTATGACAAATCAAATATTCTGGCTTCGCGCGTAACGCCGCTTCCTGCTGCGCAAGCTTTTCAGGCATCCATTTATCATCGGAATCCAAAAGGGCAATCCACTCCCCGGCGGCCAATGCTATACCCGAATTACGGGCAGAGCTCACTCCACAATTATCTTGCTTTATGTAAATCACCTGAGGAAAACTTTGCGCAAGCATTTCTTCGGTGCCGTCTGTCGAGCCATCGTCAATAACAATGACTTCGTCTGGCAAACGCGTCTGGGAAAACACAGATTCGAGCGATGTTTGCAGACGCGAACATCTATTGAAAGTGGGAATAACGACAGATATGGAAAAATGTTTTGCGTCCACTCGCTGTGCAACTACGATTTGCGCGGCACTGGCAGATAGGGTGCGTTTCGAATCTTGTCGTGTTTCACCATACGATATTCGACAAAGTCTTTCTCGTCGTCGAAGTGCATAAAAGGATTGCCGTCCAGTTCGTCCTGCATACGACTCGTTTCACGATCGGAATAGTTGTGGCCGGGATGAATGCAGGTATGAGCAGGCATACTGCCACCGAGCTTTTTCAAGGTCTGGTACATCACATGAGGGTCGCCACCTTCGAGATCGCAACGGCCACAACCAAAAACAAACAGTGTGTCGCCGGTAATTAAATCATCTCCTAATCGGTAGCATGCTGAACCTGGTGTATGACCAGGCGTGTGTAAAACAGATATCTCAGTTTTACCGAGTTGTATCATGTCGCCGCCATGATGTGTTGTTGGCGTATCCTGGTATTCGCCCCAAAATTTTGCTTCTTCCTTCAAAAGATGCACTTGCGCATCAAATTCCTTGTGTACATCGCCAATGCCATTGATATGATCGAAATGGCTATGCGTCAGCAAAATATCGGTTATCTTCAAGCCAAGTGATTTTGCTTTGGCGTTGACTTTGCTCACTTCCCAGGCGGGATCGACGACTGCAGCGGTCCTGGTCACAATATCTTCGATCAGATAAACAAAATTTTCCATCGGACCGAGTTCCATCGTATGAATGCGATAGGGCTTATCATTACTCATCGTCGCACCGCTCACTGTTTGCCTTGAATATCACGCAGTTTGTTTGCCGCGATCCCCGCTTCTCCAGCCTGAGCTACAGCTCGCGCTAAACGTGCAGGCGCCGAGCGTCCCATGCACATATGTTTTGGATCACCGTTAATCGCTTCAACGAAACCTTCTAACAGGTTTTCTCTATCATATTGTGTGTCGGTAAGCCATTCTTGAATGTCGATTACATCGCTGGCGACTTCTCGTGCAAGTTGTTGTTGCTCTTTCCACAAGGTTTCGACATCTCCACCAACCACTAGACCCGAAACATTAGTGGTAACGATATAAACATTTTTCAGCACCAACTCCCGCTGCATCTCAATTTCTGTCTCTACTTTCTTAACTGGAATTTGTAGCGATGTCAGCGCTTCCATCAATATAGAGGCGGCGGGTCCAAATACCGGGCTCGGTATCAAGACCTTCACATCCTGTCCTTTCTTTTTTTCGAACCAGACGGAGATCACAGTAGGTTGATCATATCCATACTGCTTCCAGTCGCGAGGCAATAATTCGTTTTGCAACAAACCCAGTTTCCCGCGCCATTTTTCTGGAATAGTTTCCATAGATGCTTGTAGATCAGCCTCACCAACTGCCAAAAGCACCAACACAGGGTCCGGGATTAGCTCCGCCTCGGCTTGCATATCCATATCTCTGGTTACGGGATAGACCGGATAGCCCGCTCGCAGCAATCCGCGCGCAAACACGCCACCCATCTCCCCCTGACCGATAACAACAACTGTTTGTTTCATAAGCTATTCCAGGACATTTTCTAAAAATTAAACGCTTGGCAGGCCGAAAGAGGATGGCCAACGTGGGCCTATCCTAACATTAGAGAGCATCAAATTCGAACCGAATCGGGGTCATGGAAAGTTCCCCAGCCTTCACATAGGCTGTCGACGATCCGTCGCTACCAAGGCAAATGTTTCTGTTGGAAAAAAGAATCGCGGCTATCTTCTTTAACGTATTCTCAGACCGCATTTGATTCTACAAACGTTACTATTTCACTTCGCCTAAGTCGCCCGCGAATAATTTTGTACCGCCAAAAAAAAGTGGCCACAAGGGCCACTAAAGACACAACGCAGCAGCAAAACTAGTAAGTAACTGTCACCGTCCTCGTCGCGGGACTTGAATCAACAGCCCCTCTGGAATCGGTCACCGTTAGCGTTATCGTGTAGACACCGGGAACATCAAACCGACCCCAACCCGGCGTCGCCCATGTGTTATTGATTGATGTACTCACACCACCTTGAAAATCCCATTGATAAGTCAACGCATCTTGATCAGCGTCGTAGCCGCTACCATCAAAATACAACCAACTTCCCGCGCGTATTGTTGCATCAGCAGTAGGCGAGATTATCGTACCGTTAGGTGGGGTATTCGTGGTTGATCCAATAACCGTGATAACACGCTCGGCGTAGGTTTGAGAAATCAAACCAAGCGCATCGACGGCCCAAACGCGGATATTGAATGTCCCCGCTTGATTGAATTGCACATTACCCGGAGTGGCACCCATCGCATTCGGCGCAACTCCAGCCATGCTCCAGTGGTATGTGAGTGGATAATGTCCGTCGATATCTGCACCCGTAGCGCTGAAGTAGACGTAATCACCCACGTTAATTGTCCGATTTGTTAACGGTTGACTAATCGACACTGTTGGCGCCTGATTTGTTGTTGCACTGCCCACAACTGTAATCAAGCGTTCTGCAGGAACAGGATCAGAAATACCAGTCGCATCGGTAACTACCAGACGCACCCGATACGTACCTACTTGATTAAAACTGATCTGACCTGGATTTTGCGCGAGTATATCTGGAACAGCACCATCGAAACTCCAACGATAGCTCAATGGATAATTGCCATCGGGATCAACACCGGATGCCGTGAAGTTAACGCGATCACCAACAGTAATCGTCAAATCTCCAGTGGGCGTATTGATAATACCATTCGGTGGCACGGATACAGGCACATTCGCCACTACGGTTATCGTGCGTGTTGCTGGCGTCGGATCGCTCGCCCCAAGATTGTCGGTTACACTCAACTGTATGTTGTATGTACCCGCTGTTGTAAACAAGACCTCACCTGGGTTTTGCAATGCACTGCCAGCGCGTGCACCATTGAAATTCCACGAGTAAACATATGGCGTATTACCTTCGGGGTCTGTCGCGTACGAGGCAAAATACACGCGATCACCCTCGTATATCGTCATATCGCTGGCCGGTGAAAGAATGACTGCGTTAGGTGGACTATTCGCAGGTTGAAAATCGCGAACCGTAATCACTCTTGTTGCGGGAGAAGCATCACTCAGACCTAGTGCATCGCTCACGGTAAATGTTACATGAAACACACCTGGTGTCGTAAATTGCACCACACCTGGATTCTGCTGTACCGAAGACGACGCCCCTCCATCAAACGTCCAGAGATAAGTCAGTGGCGTATTGTTGTCCGGATCAAATCCGTATCCGGAAAAATTCAACCAATCACCAGCATTAATTGTTACATCGCCTATCGGTGTCGATATCACACTGTTAGGTGGAACATTAATAACCGCAGGATAGTTGACGGTAACAACAACTTGTTCCGGTGTCGCATCGGACAGTCCATGCACATCAGTCGTTATCAAGCGAATGGTGAAAACCCCCGGACTCTGGAAGCTGATATTTCCTGGTACACGGGTAGTCGTGTTTGGTGCAACCCCGTTCATATCCCAGAAATATGTGACTGCATCTCCATCAGGGTCTGTAGCGCTGCCACTAAAGTACACAGTGTCGCCAACATCTATCGTAATGTTTCCTGTTGGCTGGTCAATCGACCCGACAGGCGGACGATTCACCGGCACACCCTCGACAGTTACCAATCGCGTCGCCGGTTGCGGATCGGCGAGTCCTAACGAATCTGTTACAACCAGATTCACTTCGTACACGCCTGCGCTTGGAAAAGTGATCAAGCCAGGGTTTTGCACATGTGCATTCGGCGCGCCTCCACCGAAATTCCAGTGATAGGCAAGCGGTGTATTGCCGTCGGGATCAATACCAAGCGCACTAAAGTTTACACTTTGTCCTTCGGTGATAACGACATCGGATACGGGTGAAGTAATCGTTCCATTTGGTGGAAGATTTTGCGCAATTCCCAGGACCGACACCGTAATCATGGCCGGTGTTGGATCGCTTGCACCACGAGCATCGGTAGCGGTCATGGTGATGTTATACGTACCTGCCTGTGAAAATGTTGCACTATGGCTTCGCGTCGTTCTGTTCGGAACTGAACCATCCATATTCCAGTAATAGGTGACCGCATCACCCTCAGCATCTGTAGCACTCGCACTAAACGATAAAGTATCGCCGACATATATCGCCATATTACCTGTCGGTTGCGTGATACGCCCGTTGGGTGGAGTGTTAACTGGTACGCTTTCGACAGTAACCATTCTTAGCGCCGGTGTTGGGTCGGCCAGACCTCGTGCATCAGTTACCAACAGACTAATGTGATAAACGCCCGGCGTATTGAATACTACGTCACCCGGATTCTGAATATTGAAATTCGGCCGACTACCATCCATGTTCCAAAGGTAACTGATGGCGTCACCATCTGGGTCAACACCAGAAGCCGTTAATCGAACAATGCCGCCTGCGGAGATAACCACATCTTGCGCAGGTGATAGGATAATTCCATTGGGTGGAGTGTTCGTAGCAACCGGGTTTACCGTAATTGTTCTACTCGCTGGTGTTGGATCGACATTGCCGTAAATGTCACGAACGCTTAGCGTTACTGTGTATGTACCTGCTTGATTGAATCGAATATTTCCAGGTGTTTGCGAATTGTTTACTGCGGCAACATTTGAGAAATCCCATTGGTATGTGACGGGATCATTTTCAGGGTCACTTGCAGTTCCAGAAAAGAAAACTGTTTCACCTGCGTTAATAGCAAGATTGGTCGATGGTTGCAAAATCGTCCCATTGGGTGGGCTATTACTCACAACAACAGCTCCACTACAATTAGCAGGAGCGCCTGCAACAACCAGGGAGAATTCCAGTGATCGACTTTTCGCGCGAACTTTACATGGAACGTCAGTGTTTTGATTGATTGTTTTCGACAAACGCCACTGCATGCGTGAATCGACTACCGCTGTTCCGACATACAGGCCGGAATCTGCATTTAGGACGTCTACGCTTGCATCACCAGCGTTTGCATTTCCACTAACAATGAGACGACTTCTGTCTGCTCGCCATTGCGCACGTGTAACAAAATTGGTCGTCAATACAGCGGCTCGAACGACATCTACCTGTTCTTCACCAGATTCGCCAGATAGAAGCTCACCGTCATTTCCTGGCGGCTTCGCGCAGGCTGACAAAAGTAATAGTAGAAAAATAGAGAACGTAAGAAATATATTGCGTTGGTAATTCTGAGAGTAAGTAGTTTTCATTTATAACCTCCATTTGCGCGTGCGAACTACACCACATCCCTGTAGCAAGGATGACCGCATAGATAAAATTGCCGGAAGTTATTGTTCGAAACTAATTTTTATTTTTACGCATTTGAAGGGGATGTTGATTCCAACACCAAAGCAAAAACCCAGACCCTTCCCACGAAGAAATATTATTTTTATATTGCAAAAGATAGAACGCGAAGCGAGATAATTCAAGGCAAAAAATAAAAAAAACAGAAAAGAAAAAGCGACGAAAACTAATAAGTTAACGTCGCTTTTTCAGTTGTGATTAAGTAACTGTGAGCGTTATGGCAACACGGTTATCACACGAATCGAAGGCGTAGGATCAGACACGCCAGATGCATTGCGTACTGTAAGCTTAACGACATATACACCGGATTGTGTGAATGTCATATTGCCTGCGTTTTGTGAATTTGGTTGAACACCTGTTGCAGGTAGACTTCCAAAATCCCAGGTATAAAGCAGTCCCGCAGCGGATGCACCTGAAGGATCGTATCCTTCCGCAGTGAAGTTAACACTTTCATTGCGACGAATCGTCATATCACTCAATGGCGAGGTGATATTGCCATTCGGTGCTAAACCAAAACCGCTACCTGCTCCTGCACCACCAGTACCAGGCGTGCCAACACCACCACCTATCGGCTGTCCGGTACAGGCACTGCTATTGATCACAGTAAAGGTACGACGATCAGGCGTGGCGTTACCCGCTCCTGTAGTCGGATCGTTTGCACTCAATGTCACTTCGTAACTACCCGCCTGATAGAAAATCATCGAGGTTGTTATTCCAGAGCGGAAGGCAAGCGCCTGGCCATTCTGGTAGAAGGTCCACTGATAGTTAATCGCGGTACTGATGTTAGAGGCCTCAAAGTTCACATTCGCACCACAAGCAAACGTGCTGTTGTTTTGTGGTGACTGAATCACTGCATTGAGGAAACCACCAACAGAGCCGCCCGCACCAGGAAAACCCGGTATACCTGTGCCAAATGGCGTACCACCATTTGCAACAACTGAGATAGTGCGAGTAGCAGACTGACTAACTGCACCAGTTGTTACGTCAACATATCTCAGTGTTACGTTGTAGTTGCCCACTCGGTTAAACGTTACACGACCTGGACCTTGCGCCTGAACAACACTGCCGAACTGATTAGAGAAGGTTAGTGATGCAACCGCTCCATCAAAATTCCAGCGTTGAGCATAGCCACCACCAACATTCGATGCAGCGAAATCAATACTGCTGCCAACATTGATAGTCATATTGTTCTGCGCAGGCAGAGTTATGACCGGCGTTACACTCAGAGGAATACTACCGCCACAGCTAAAACCTGCACTACAAACATTAACCGTTTGCGTCGCCTTACCAAAGCGACCTTGCGCATCGGTGTAATATAGGGCCACGTTGTAACTTCCTGCGCGCTTAAACGTTACGCTTGGAGAAGCTACTGTCGTATCAGGTGCGCCACCATCAAAGCTCCAGTAGTAGTCTGTGATCACACCGCCAGTTGTATTGAGCACCTGGAAGTTCACAGGAACTTCGACCATAGCAGAACCAGAAATGACTGAGATGGTTGCGCCTAACGCTGGTGTTGGATCAATAACTTTTACAATACGAGTCACTGTATCGCTAGAGATACCATCACTCACCGTCAAGCGAACAGGGAATTCCCCAACTGTTGAGAAATAGACCAAGCCCGCATACGCAGTATTGTAATTCACTTGCGTAGAACCCGTCAGGAATCCGAAATCCCAGTTGTAAGACATTGCTGCCGGAGCAGAATCAGGGTCATAGACAGAGCCCATGAAGTTGATACTGTCACCGCGACGAATCACTACGTCGGTTGCAGGAGAAACAATCGATGCAATTGGTGGTTGAGTCAGATTGTTACCGACTACCGTTACCACACGTACATCTGGGGTCATGTCTCTTGCGCCAGCGTTATCAACTGCCGTCAAGCGTATACGGAAGGTTCCGGTACGGTTGAAGGTGATTGGCGGAGTAACCTGACCGGTGGTATTTTCTTCAACCCCATCGAAGTTCCAGTTAAACGTTACCTGACCACCTTCTGGATCAGATCCCAGTGCAGAGAAACTCAGGCTCTGACCGACACTGATAGTCATGTTGACGTTTGGATCAATGATCGAACCATTTGGCGGCTGATTAAATCCAGTAGTCACACCTTGTACAGTTACCTTAACAACTTCTGGCGTTGGATCGCTCGCGCCTTGCGAATCGGTCGCAGTGAAACGTATGCGATAAGTACCAGGTTGGTTGAAGATGATATCACCAGGATTTTGCGCGCGAATATCCGGCATCGCGCCATCCATTTCCCAACGATACAACAACTGTGTATCACCATCTGGATCTGTTGCTGTACCCGCAAAACTGACTGACTGCCCAAGAGCGATCTGAATTTCGTTAGACGCAGGAGCAACTATTCTGCTCACTGGCGGACGATTATTCACACCGATCGAAGTATTCGCACCAACAGTGATGATACGACGCTCAGGCGTCAGATCAGACTGGCCTAGTGCATTAGTTACCGTCATGGTGACGATGTAAACACCAGGAGTATTGAACGTCAGCGCGCCTGGGTTTTGTACTGTCGTAGCCGGACGTGCACCACCGAAGTCCCAACGATAGCTCAATGGGTTGCTATTGTTTGGATCATAGCCAGATGCTGCGAATGTTACTGAAGCACCTGTTGGAATCGACACATCCGAAGCTGGTTGACTGATAAACCCAGACGGACCTTGTCCTCCTTGTCCAGGGAAGTTATTACCTGAACCCAGAACAGTAACTGTACGATACGCTGGAGTTGGATCTGTCAAACCGCGCGAGTCAGCAACCACCATACTCACGAGATAAGTACCAGGAATCGCAAAGATTACTGGACCAGGAGCCGGACCAGTCATGTTCGGTGCCGCACCGCCAAAATCCCAGTAGAAAGTCAGCGGCAAATTGCCATCAGCGTCAAATCCTTCGGCAAAGAAAGAAATCGACTGACCTGCATTTACGGTCAGATTCTGC
The DNA here is from genome assembly GCA_029881255.1 of Gammaproteobacteria bacterium. NCBI lineage: Bacteria > Pseudomonadati > Pseudomonadota > Gammaproteobacteria > Gammaproteobacteria bacterium. The sequence goes on from JAOUMY010000013.1 coordinate 49,243, forward strand.
TGTTGTGCAGGCTGTACGATGTATCCTTCTGGAGGATTAAAGCCGCCACCGTTTGGCAGACCAGGAACTGGAAAACCACTGGTGTCTTGCACAATAACCAAACGCGTTGCAGGTGTTGGATCCGACAAGCCGTTAGCGTCGGTTGCAGTCAGGGTGACATAGTAAATCCCTGGATTGCTAAACAACACATTGACCGATGCACCGCTACGATCTTGCATGAATGCGGTACCGGTAAATGACCAACGATAACTCAATTGACCTACACCATCTGGATCAAAACCGCTACCGACAAAGTTAATTGTTGTACCAACAGGAATTGTCAGGTCCGCAAGCGGTGCCTGAATTACACTTTCCGGAGCCAGACCAAAAAACTGTGGTGGCGCATTAGGAGTCGTCGGTGGAACACCTCCAGGAAAACTTCCAATTGGAGAGAATGGAATTCCACCAATTGTGCCGGAGCAAGTAGACGGCGAATTTGAAACCACCGCTTGAGCGATTAAACCGTTAGACGAAACACTGACAGCACATGGAATTGGAAACACATTGCGAACGCGCACTCTCCAGGAACCAACGGAATTGGCCTGATCACTACCGAGATATTGACCGGACACGGAGTCGAATACGTTTACGACTTGGTTTGGAATCGCGCCGCTACCCTTTACAGTTAGGCGAGCAGAAGAATTCTTCCACTCTGCTTCTGAGACAACAATGCTGCCAAGAGGCGCTACCGAAGCACCCGCACAACTCAGTGGCGCATTTTGTACCGGAATATTCTGCACGCCGCGTCGTGTCGTAACACTGATGGAACAAGGAACGGCGGCCAAATTATTGAGACGCAATACCCAGTTATCATCGTCATCACTATTTAGTGCGCGATTGAGATTGATGTTTTGATTATTGGGAATCAGGATCTGGCGGGTAAATGCGTTCAATACGGTGATTTGATTGTCATCATCGTCCAGTTCACCAAACCCACTGACAACCAATACTCCGTTGTTTTGATCCCAGAATGCGGAACGCACGATATCGTTCTGAAAGTTACGCCGAGACTCGCGGCGAATTTCGCCGGCTAGCGCGATATCCATATTTTCTGCACCGTCCAGCCCACCTTCCGGTAACTGACCGATACACCCCGTCATGAATAACAATACCGTTAGTGATAATGCATTCAATCCCAGGCTTTTACGCGCGGTTTGAATTATGCGTTTCATTTGACCCCCTTTTACCGGCTCCCTCATATGAGACGATTGCGCCGAAACTACACTGATTAAAAACAATTGCGGCAAAACGAGGGGGGAGAAAGCCTGTCTATCCCTTGAGGCTGGCGGAACATTACCAACTCGCAATAAGAAAGCTGGCTGTTCAGCTAGAAGTTTGGTGATACACCCGGTTTCAAAAACTGAAACCGCCCTTCCCCCAAATATTTTGCGTAAATTATTGTCGTCGTTCGATTTGTAAATATTGCCGTACGACGTTTATCCGCTTATTGCAAAATTCCCCATATCGAACTCATGGTTAGCGTCTCACAATAAGGGGGGTAGCTTAAGGCATACTGAAAAACTGACTATACTTCCGGGATATAGACGTGATGAGGCGAGTTACCGCCGCTTGATGTGCTTCATCATTCGCTTACGTTTATTTAACTGACGCGCGGTTAATGTATTTTTACGGCCTTCAAAAGGATTGGAACCGCTCTTGAATTGTATCCGTATCGGAGTACCTTCAATCTTTAGCACTTTACGAAACGTGTTCTCAAGATAGCGTCGATAGGCATCGGGCACATTATCAACCTGGTTTCCATGAATAACGATAACCGGCGGGTTTTGCCCCCCTTGGTGAGCGTAACGCATCTTTATGCGCCGACCATGGACTAGCGGAGGTTGATGGGTCATCACCGCATCTTCCAAAATCCGCGTCAATTGCGGCGTGGGATATTGCATACGTGAGGCGGCATAGGCCTTTTTCACAACTCCCATTAAATTCCCAACACCGCTTCCATGTAGTGCGGATATAAAATGAAGCGATGCGAAACTGACAAACTGGAGTTTCCTGTCTACCTCTTTTTTTAGATAATCTTTTTGTTCCTTCGGCAATCCATCCCATTTGTTTACCGCGACGAGCAAGGCCTTGCCCGCATCCAGCACATAACCCAACAAATGGGTATCCTGGCTACTGATATTTTCATGCGCGTCAATGACCAAAATGACTACGTTGGCCTCATCTATGGCTTGCAGGGATTTTATAACGCTGAATTTTTCGATTTTCTCATCAATTTTTGAACGACGTCGGACCCCGGCAGTATCGATAAGAACATAAGAATCGCCTTCATATTCGAAAGGCACATGTATGCTATCGCGCGTGGTCCCTGGCATGTCATAGGCCAAGACCCGTTCCTCGCCCAGCAGGCGATTCACTAGCGTCGATTTCCCCACATTAGGTCGACCGACTATTGCCACTTTAGCCGTCGAAGAGTCCTCTTCCTCCTCTTCATAGGAGTCAGGAAAACGATCAGCCAACAAATCAAGAAGATCATCAATACCGCTACCATGAGCAGCTGAAATAGGGACCAATTCATCAAAACCGAGTTGGTAGAATTCGCCGACCACCTGCTCCCGTTCCATGCGCTCGGTTTTGTTTAAAACAAGAACAATAGACTTGCCGGTAGATCTTAATTTTTGGGCGATCCGTTGATCGTCGGCGCTCAGAATTTCCCTGCCATCGACCAGAAAGAAAACCAGGTCTGCTTCGCCAACGGCCAGTAAGGCCTGGTCTTTAATCAAATTATCGATGTCGTTTTCATCATTGGACAAGCCGCCCGTGTCGATCAACATGTATGACTGACCAGCGTTTTTTACGGTGCCGTAGCGACGATCACGAGTCAAACCAGGTTCGTCTGCGACCAGCGCATCACGCGTCCGAGTAAGACGATTAAAGAGGGTGGACTTTCCCACATTTGGGCGCCCTACCAGGGCAATGACTCGTTTCATGGATTTCCGGAAGGACTACATAGTCGATTTGAGAGAGATATTTGCCATAACGCCACTACGATAGGTAACCAACAGACCATTCGCTGTCGCTACCGGAGCACTGGCAACGCCAATATCGTTATAACCCTGAGAACGTTTGAAACCGTCGCGCGCGTCATCGGGTTCCGCTGGATTAAGCAATCCCGTTCTGGTCGCAAACTCTAAATAGGGGTAGCGTGCGACCAACCGTCCATCGGTGGCAGTCATCCAGTAAAGCCCACCGTCTACATCCCCAATTACAAGGTGATCGCCAACAACTGTCACAACAGTATTCGCGCCAGCAAGCTTATCCTGCATCCATACCGTCGCGCCGCTGTCTTTATCCAGTGCCCATACCTTACCTTCAACGTCTGTTACATAAAGATGCCGCCCATCAATAGTCACGCCTAAGTAGGAAGACATTTCTCGCGTCCATAACACCCTACCGCTTTCGATAGTTAGCGCGGCAACCTGTCCCTGATAGCTGGTGACATATAGCGTGCCATCTGCATGCTGGATCCTCCCGTCGATATCCACGATGCGCTCAAGCTCGGAACGCCCCCTCGGCAAAGCTACAGGGCTTTCCCACAACATCTTGCCATCCGCAGCTGCCAGGGCGACCAGTTTTCCCGTAGGCAAACCGATAATCACGGTGTCGTCCACAACTAGCGGTGATCCCGTACCCCGCAAGGTCAACACAGGAACTTGACGACTAAATGTCCAGATAGTCTGGCCATTTTCGGCACTTATACCCTGAACTTTGCCATCAGCGGTATGGACAATCACCATATCCTCAGCCAGTCTCGGGGCAGATAGCACCTCACTGCTTACCCGTACCTGCCATAGCTCTTGACCAGACTCAGCTGAAAGCGCCACGACTTCTGCGTTTCGTGTCCCCAGAAGGATTTTGTTTTTTCCAAACTCTGGGCCGGCAGTAAACTGAACCGACATGGATTTGCGCCACTGCTCAGCCCCGTCACTCAATACGTAGCCAGACACGTCCCCGCGCTTATCGGCAAGAACTACAAGATCTTCGCCCAACGCCGGCCGGAGCTCCGAAAACCTGTCTACGCCATATTCAGCAAACTGCCGAAACCAACTGACTTCCACCGGTGCAAGTGGCAAAGTTTCGAGAAAGGGCTTTTCCCCATTGACTTTGCTCTGCAACTCAGCGCAAGACCAGAGTCCAAGGCTCAGAGAGACAATTAGGACTAATTTCTTCAAGAACTTGCCCCGCCACCGAGATCATCAAGCTTCAACCTCAATTCGGATGTCGTTTGGGGAGACAATCCCTCGCCACTCAAAGCCGCCTGATAGGCGCCGCGGGCGAGATCAGATTGCCCCTTGGCAACATAGATATCACCCTTTAAGACGTCGTACTCAGGCTTGAATTTACCGGCTTCCGCAATATTGGCCAAAGCGAGGGCCTCATCCAGCTTACTCTCTTCTACCATTACCCGAATCAGACGTAATCGAGCGACATGTTGCACATTAGTCTCAGTCACATTATCCAGCACCCACTTCAAGCGCGACCCGGCTGCGGAATAGTCCCCTTTTTCCACTTCCAGCTTGGCCACGGCTAATGCCGCTAAGGCGGCATAAGTGCTGTCCTTGTGTTGTTCCATCAGCGTGGCGCCGCGTTGCATGGCCGCCTCTGCCTTGCCAGTCTGCATTTCCTGCATCATAAGATCATATTCCGTGGACGCTTTGCTCGCGGTTGAATGTTTATAATCCATCCATACATTTCCACCGACAGTACCCGCAACAAAGAGGATGCCGAATAGAATGACGACTTTGCCATTGGTTTCCCACCAGCGCTTTAACGCTTCTACCTGTTCTTCATCGGTACGATAGTTTTCCACTATGTTCTCCTTCGTATGTTCAAGCTGATACTTTTGCAGATTCAAAATAGGCGGCCAAATCAGTCAGCTTCACGCTAGACTGTTCGCCTTCTCCACGCAACGGCTTTACACTGGCAACGCCCTGGTTCAACTCCTCTTCGCCAATGATGATCGCCCAGCGCGCACCGATGCGATCGGCTTTTTTCATTTGCGATTTCAGGCTGCCGCCTCCGTGATTTTGCACCACTCGCAGCTCAGTGACGCTACTGCGCAATTCCTCGGCAATGCGTACGCCAGCATTCTGAGCAAGGTCGCCAAGTAAAATCAAAATACAATCCGGCTGCTCGCCAACAGCAACGGTATTAAAGTCCTGCATGAGCGCTATTAAACGCTCAACCCCCATGGCCAGGCCGACCGCTGGAGTTGCGCGACCGCCAAGCATTTCTACCAGACTGTCAAATCGACCACCAGCGCACACAGTCCCCTGGGCACCTAATTTATCAGTCACCCATTCGAACACCGTGCGCGAATAGTAATCCAGCCCTCGAACCAGACGGGGGTTGACTGTATACGAAATTCCCACGCTGTCGAGCATCAATTTGAGTGATTCAAAATGCTGTGTAGACTCTTCACCAATAAAATCCAGCAAACTCGGCGCGTCTCTTAATGCCGCTTGTGTTGACTCACTCTTGGAATCAAGCACTCTCAGCGGATTGCTGTGCAATCGGCGTTTGCTGTCCTCATCCAGCATTTCTTCCTTTGTCAGGAGAAAATCCACCAATGCTGCGCGATATTCATGCCGTTCGTCCTGCGTACCCAGGGTGTTGATTTCCAGACCGACATAGGGAAAAAGTCCGAGCTTTTCCCATAAACGTCGGGTCAACACAATCAGTTCCGCGTCTATGTCCGGTCCAGCGAGGCCAAACACCTCGACGCCAATTTGGTGAAACTGTCTATATCGGCCTTTTTGCGGACGCTCGTGGCGAAACATTGGTCCGCTATACCATAATTTCTGTACCTGGTTATGTATGAGCCCATGCTCAATAACGGCGCGTACGCATCCCGCAGTACCTTCAGGCCGAAGACTCAGGCTATCGCCGTTTCGATCCTCAAACATGTACATCTCTTTTTCGACGATGTCGGTGACATCACCAATTGTGCGCTTAAACAGCTCGGTCTTCTCTAACACCGGCATACGAATCTGATCGAAGGCATAAGCCGACATGAGATCGGAGACGCATCGTTCCAGATGCTGCCAGTAAAGAGAATCCGTCGGCAACACATCATGCATTCCCCGAATGGCCTGGATGCCTTTTGCCACCACTTATACCTCATCACCCAAAAATGGCGCCTATTATATGAAAAAACGCCGCATATGCGGCGTTTTTATCATCAATTTGATCACCAATTTATTCCACAGGCGGCGTTATCGGCTCCAAATCGGCTGTTTCGGGTGCTTGACTGGGTATTGCCAAGACCTCACTGGACTCGGTACTGCCATGGTTTATTGCGACACCCTTCACCCAGTCATCCAGACCCGCCATCTTCGCCAGCCACAGTGAAACGATTAGAATGACCGCGCCAATACCGTATATGAGAGATTTAGTAGATACCCCTCGGTAATGAATTCGCTGATTCTGGGACACGCGTGCAATTGACGGCTCACGACTACTTTCGCAGCGCTCATACGAGGCAAGCAAATCACTCATCGGCACGGAGAAAACCTCAGAAAACCGTCGCAGGTAGCTACGCACGTAAATTGGCGCGGGAAGTTGCGCAAAATCGTCCGCCTCCAAGGCTCGGAGCTGATGCAAACTAATCGTCATACGCGACGCAGCCTCCATTTCCGACATTCCAGACAGATCTCGAAACTGTTTTATGAATCGCCCAGGCCCTTCACCAGTAGACGCATTCATTGCGCGCAAGATGTCTTCCTTGGTTGGAGCAGACTGCTCTTCCTTTTTTGCCCACTCTTCCTGCTTTACCGCTGGACTACTCATAGTGCCCCCAAAAGTATGCTTATCAACTAAACTAATCCTAGCTAACTCAATACAACTCAGCCAGCTGTTTTACTTCTTCCGAAGTGGGATACTGCTGTCGCAAAGTCTGCCCGAATTTTCGAGCACTGACGTCATCTCCCATAGCCCTTTCTATACGTACTGCCAATAGCAAATCCGCGGCACCCGGCCTGGTCTGGATCGCCAAAAAACGCTGCATGAATGCTCTGGCAGCTAAAAAATGTTCTCCCTTAAGCGAAATTTCCGCCATCGAAACAAGTGAACGAGGCAAGTTCCCATTTCGCTTCAAAGCCTCACGAAAGTATCCTTCCGCACTTTCCAGGTCGTCATGGCGAATAAAGCATAACCCACCATTTTCCAATGCCAGCTCGGGTGTCGCATATAAGGAATGCTCGAAAGCTATACGAAAATGACTGGCCGCGTCAGACACTTTCCCTCGGCTACACAAGAAAGCAGCGTAATTATTATGAATAGACCCAAAATCACGACTATCCGTATCCACCAGATCTATTGCGCGCCGAAAGTATTCGCCAGCCTCATCGTAACGCCCCAGCTGTTCATAAACCAGCGCCAGCAAAGCATTGGCAGGGTACGACTTTTTATCGTATTGAACCGCTTTCTTCAGATACTGCAACGCGGGTTCAAGTCGACCATGCTGGAAATACTCCGCACCAAGAGAGACATAGTCCGAGGCTTTCTCTTTGTCGCTACGCTTGTCACTCGACACCGTCACACATGAAACAAGCAAATGCAAAAAAATGACCAACAATATCCTTATAATGTTTAACCTTAGCATTTGTTCCTTAGTCGCCTACGGCTCTCATCATTTTGACGCTTCGTCGCGTCCTATCCTGGACCTTTCCAGCGAGCTGGCCACACGCCGCATCAATATCATCGCCGCGTGTCTTGCGCGTAATACTTACCAGTCCTGCTTCCTGGAGTATCGTTGAGAAACGATCAATAGTGTCGGGAGAAGAGCACAGATAGCCCGAATTAGGAAATGGGTTAAACGGAATCAAATTCACCTTCGATGGTATGCCTCGAAGCAATTTAATCAGCGCGCGCGCATGCTCGGGCGCGTCATTCACACCTTGCAACATTACATATTCGAAAGTAATTTTCCGACTGGAGTCTTCGATATAGCGGCGACACGCCGCCATCAACTCTTTAATTGGGTATTTCTTGTTGATAGGAACCAACTCATCACGCAGATCGTCGTTAACTGCATGCAGGGATATTGCCAGGGCGACATTACATTCCTTACCTAATCGATCCAGCGCAGGTACAACGCCAGAGGTGCTCAGCGTTACACGACGACGGGATAACCCGAAAGCGTTGTCATCCAACATGATCTGCATGGCAGCGACCACGGCGTCGAAGTTCAAAAGCGGTTCACCCATGCCCATTAACACGACATTTGTAACCGAACGTTCGCTTTGCTGACGCTCAAATTGCCCCAAGGTCTTGGCCGCATGCCAAACCTGGCCAATGATTTCGCCTACGGTGAGATTACGATTAAATCCCTGACGCGCCGTAGAGCAAAACGAGCAATTGAGGGCACACCCGACTTGCGAGGAAACACACAGCGTTCCCCGGTTTTGCTCAGGAATATATACCGTCTCGATACAGTTACCATCATCTAGCCTTAGCAGCCATTTCTGGGTGCCATCGTTCGACTGCTGAGTTAAAGCCAGTTCAGGAGGACAAACCTCGGCCTCGGCACCCAACCGGGCGCGCAAGGCCTTTGAAAGATCTGTCATTTGTTCAAAATCAGTCACGCCACGCTGATAAATCCATTTCATAATTTGGGTAGCACGAAAACGTTTTTCGCCTATTCCTTCGAAATAGTCGCCTAAACCTTCGATTCCCAGATTGAACAGATTAATCTTTAGCGCAGACACAACTTAGTACTCCAGTAAAATTAGCGAATTCGCGGACAAAGCTCGCTTTCTTTGAAGAAGAAGGCAATTTCCGCAGCCGCTGTCTTAGGGGCATCGGATCCATGTACAGCGTTTTCGTCTATGCTAGACGCGAAGTCCGCACGGATAGTTCCAGGAGCTGCGTCTTTAGGGTTGGTTGCCCCCATGACTTCACGGTTCTTGGCGATAGCGTCCTCACCTTCCAGGACTTGCACCATAACCGGACCAGAAGTCATAAAGCTGACCAGGTCATTGTAAAAAGGGCGTTCCTTATGTACCGCGTAGAACTCGCCTGCCATTTCTTTGCTGAGCTGGATCATACGTGCTGCCACAATGCGCAGGCCTGCTTTCTCGAAACGGTTATATATTTCACCAATAACGTTTTTTGCCACTGCGTCGGGCTTGATAATGGAAATTGTACGTTCGACCGCCATGTTCTCTCCGATGTTGATAGTTGGGATTAATACTATAGATAAACGCGCGATTCTAACGAAATACATCCCGCACTGGCAAACATAGAAATCAGGCCTTTGGCCCTCTACATCTGGTTTGTGCTTGAAATTTATATCGTTTTAAGGGTAAGGTCAGCGGGTTTATTTGGGTGTTAGCAGGGCGACTTTTTTCGCCTTACCAAAACCTCCAGCACTATACACGATATCCACGTTAAGATATTGTAAATGCGGAAATATTAAGGTGTTCATAAAAACAAACCTCTGAGGCTGATAATGGCTATTTCCTTGTTGTCATTAGGTATATTTGATACAATCGCTCGGTTTTCTGAAGCAAAAGCGCGGTACAACATGAAAATAAATTCTCGACTATTTGCTACCCTTGGCCTGATCGCGGTTCTTAACGCCTGCGGGATTGTCCAGCCAGGCGAAGAAATAGATGAAGACAACACGCCACCGAGTATCGTCAAGGTTGAGCCTGCTAGCCTCACAAGCAAGACAATTGATCCCAATACCAAGCAGATCAAACTCTATTTTAGTGAAACGCTGGATTCCAATAGCATTTCTGCCAGCACCATCACTATCACACCGGAAATAAGCTTCACAGCAACTACGGCGAGCTCCAATTCAGGAGTTGAAAATGATGTTGTGGTTCTCACGCTGGATGAACCACTGATGGTCGACACCACTTATCATCTGAAAATCAATAGCGGCATTAGAGACAAAGCTGGCAACCTACAGGAAGTGGTTACGCTCTATGACTTCAGCACGCCGCGTTCGTTCTTTGTGAACGGAGCAATCACGGGGCTAAAAGGCTCTATTCAACTGTCACTGACTGCTGACGGCCAAGAAGGCGACGAAATACTTACTGTCAACAGCGCGGGTGAATCAACCCCTTATCAGTTTAACTACCGAATCATCGACGGTCACAAATATAGATTTGAAATTTTGCACCTGGATGGTGAAGAAGGTTTCTGTTCAGCAATTAATACCCGTGGCAGCATAAATAATCAAAATGTCAGCATCGCTGTAGAATGTGATGGCGTCAGCCCGGTTTACCCTGAGTATTCAAAGTGGACCGCTCACGGCAGCCCGACGGAAAGCAATCTCAAGCAACATTGGGGCATTATGCGCTATCTACCCCTGCCCGCTTCAACTGAAAGCTGCGCCGGCATTACCGCCACAGACAAACTCGGTGTATTTAGCTGGCAATGTGCAGAAAAAGACGGAAAGATTATTGTTCACAATGGCAGCGGTGAGTTCAATCCGGGTAAAGGCCTTACCTCTCTAATCGATTTCAGTAAGAAGCAATGGAAACGTAACAAGTTAATCGTCAAGCTTAACGGTACTGAGTTAACCAATATCGATTCAAAAGATGCACGCTGGTGGAACAACGCAATCTATGACATACAAATCGGCCTGAATCAGCTGTCTGAACGAGGCGCTATTTACCTTGCGCGAGCCGAAACGTTTGGTAACACCTATGGTGCAAATCTCGAATTCAAGGAAAGCCATATCATTTTACTTACGGCTCCAGGATTTGTCCTTTCGACGCACCCCACCGGAACTGGCAGCAATATGATTGCATTGAATAACAGTCACTATAGCTGGATAGAAGGCGAATACACGAGCAGCTCTGAAAACATATTAGAAGTGTTTAACAGTAGAAATTTGCGCATTCACAATGCCCGTTTCTTCGGATCTAAAAAAGGCAGCAATCTCTCCAAACTTTTGCAGTGTCGCCTAAGCAATGTTGTGTTCGAAAAAAGCGGGGGAAATGGCCTCACTTTGATTGGTGACGGAGAGACCTACGGTCTCATTACGCTGGAAAATATCACCTCATCAAACAACGCCGGAACTGGAATTGAAATCGACTCCGCAGATCGCGTGACATTAGTCAACAGTATGGCTGCGAAAAATGGACTACATGGCATTCGAGTTGAGGGGTCAGGCAACGTACTCAACAAGGTTATCACTCACTCCAATAACGGTGATGGTTTGTTACTCGAAGGCTCGCGCAATTCCTTTTTTGCTGATATTACCAGCAGCGCCAATACCGGTAACGGTCTTCAGATCGCCAATACCGAAGGCAATGTAAAGTTAAGCGAGTACAACCATATCGTAAATGCCACTTTGACCGACAATGCCGGACAGGGCTTTAGCTATGTAAATGGCGCAGCCAACAACAATAATCATGCTAGCAACATACTTGATGCCTTCAATTCTGTCTCTGACTGCAGCACCAGTGGCGCATGTGAAAATGTCGACGTTTTTAGCGTCAGCAATTTTAGCGATAATTTTGTGGGCGAAGGCACCATCGCAGAGGATATTTCAAACGTCGACTTTTCCACTTCAACTGGCAACCACTACAGTAGCTGGAATTTAGATGGTAAAGACCTTGATAGCGGACAAACAGCCAATGGCGCATGCGCTGCTGGTGGCTGCCGAATCATTGATTGGTCGCTCAAATCCACAGCGCAAACTGAAATTCTTGGCGCGAAGGAAAGTTCGACCTCCACACAACATCACACGCTGTTCAATTATAAAACAGGCAACGCTTTACCCGTAGGCAGCAAAGAATTACTCGGTGACAATAACGGCAATAATGATCAGGACGCGAATTGCGAAATCGGAGAAAACTGCCTTCGCCCCATTACTTATCTCGTCAATAGCGTCGAGATCATTAATGACGGGATTGGAAATGACAATAATTTGTGCGAAGCAGGTGAAACCTGTATTCGAGCACCGAATATTGGCGCGTATCAGGGACATGGCGAGCTAATCGATGCGGAACCACAGCCAACTACACCTGAAGGTGTGATACTCAAGCAATGGAGCCAAAACGGAATTTAGCACAACAAGTCTTATAAAAAAGCCCGATAAATTTATCGGGCTTTTTTTTGTATTCACTTAACTTCGTTCGTCTATCCACGCCATTTGAATGGCTTCCAGAATTTTCTCTCCGGAACGATCTGGAATATCATCAAACTCGTCAAGCTCACAGACCCACTGATGCAAATCGGTAAATCGAATATATTGCGGATCAACTTCCGGGTGCTTATCGTCCAATGCTATCGCAATTTCCAGACTATCCGTCCATTTGAGGCTCATTTATTATCTCCCGTCAGTGACTTTCCGAAACCATGTTAATCGTGTATTTCGGAATTTCAATTACCAGATCGCTTTCGTCAACAACCGTCTGACAACTCAGCCGGGAATCTGGTTCCAGCCCCCAGGCTTTGTCCAACATATCTTCCTCTGTTTCCTCTGCCTCGATCAAAGACTCACCACCTTCACGAATATAGACATGACAAGTGGTACAGGCGCAGGACTTCTCGCACGCATGTTCAATATGAATATGATTTTTTAGCAATGCGTCACAAATTGTCACGCCTTTTTCAGCTTCCAGAACTGCACCTTCAGGGCATAATTCTACATGCGGTAATACGATAATTTGTGGCATTAATTCACCCCTCAGATATCAACATCATCTACTTTTTGTCCGGAAAGCGCGCGCTTGATATTGCTATTCATGCGACGTGAAACATAGCCAACACAAACCGCTTCCAAATTTTCGATAGCGTCCTTAATCGCATCTGCATCGACACCGCTTCGGGTTTGCACCAGCCTATCAAGCGCCTTATCTATCTGCGTACGCTCTTCCGCAGATAACAACTCATCTCCATCATCATTGAGTGCTGCTTTTAACGCTTCGATTTCACGATCAGCCTCAACTTGCTGCTCTCGCAGTTTCCTCATTTCCATATCCTGCGCCGCATGATCAAAAGAGGAGCGCAGCATGGTTTCTATTTCATTCTCGCTCAAACCATAAGATGGTTTTACTTCAATATGACTCTCAACACCACTAGTCTGCTCACGGGCAGACACACTCAGAAGCCCATCAGCATCTACCTGGTAGGTAACCCGAATTCTCGCAGATCCTGCTACCATTGGGGGTATGCCGCGCAACTCAAATCGAGCAAGCGAACGACAGTCTTCCGTCAGGTCACGCTCGCCCTGCAAAACATGAACAGCCAGCGCTGTCTGTCCATCTTTAAAGGTCGTGAATTCCTGTGCGCGGGCAACTGGAATCGTCGTATTGCGGGGAATAATATGCTCGACCAGACCACCCATCGTTTCGATCCCAAGAGAAAGTGGAATTACATCAAGCAAGAGCATTTCATTGTCGGGTTTATTACCCGCCAACACATCCGCCTGGATGGACGCTCCGATTGCGACCACCTTATCAGGATCTATATCCACTAATGGATCACATTCGAAAAACTCGCCTACCAGAGTTCGGACAAGCGGAACACGGGTCGAGCCACCAACCATAACGACTTCATCGACTTCACGCTTTTCTATTCCTGCATCTCGAATAGTTCGGCGGCATGCAGCAATTGTTTTCCGTACCAACGGCGCAAGCAGCTCGTTCAACAAATCCCGCGTCAACACGCCTGCCCATTTAATCTCATCTTGCTCGATAGAAATTTCTGACTGAGCGTTTTCGGTCAAGGCCTCTTTTACGCGTCGCGATTCTTCCATCAAACGACGCATCATGGAACGGCTGGCATCTTCTTTAATTCCAGCTTCACCCATAATCCACTGAGCAATAACACGATCAAAATCGTCGCCCCCAAGTGCGCTATCACCACCTGTGGCTAAAACTTCGAACACGCCTTTGTTCAGGCGTAAAATCGAAATATCAAATGTACCGCCACCGAAATCATAGATCGCAATAGTGCCGTCATTGCGTTTATCGAGGCCATATGCAACCGCAGCGGCGGTTGGCTCATTTAGCAATCGAAAAAGATTCAAGCCAGCAATTCGTGCAGCATCTTTCGTCGCCTGACGTTGCGCATCGTCGAAATAGGCGGGGACGGTTATAACGACTCCACTCAGTTCGCCACCTAAGGTTTCCTCTGCACGTAATTTTAATACTTTGAGAATTTCCGCAGACACTTCGATCGGACTGACATCACCTCGGCGCGTCTTAATACGAGGTACGCCTGCACTCTCATCCACAAACTCATAAGGCAGTTGGCTTCCCAGACTATTTAAATCGTTGGCGCTGCGTCCCATCAGGCGCTTAATGGAGCTAAGTGTATTAAGCGGATCTTTGACGGCGTGCTTAAGGCCAATTTCTCCAACAATGACGCCTTCAGAAGCATAGTGCACAACCGATGGCAGAATGTGCTTGCCCTCGCTATCCGCCAAAGTCTCCGCTACTCCGCTGCGCACACTTGCAACCAACGAATTGGTTGTACCGAGATCAATCCCCGCAGCTAATTTGTGTTGATGTGGAGCAGCCGATTGGCCAGGTTCAGAAATTTGTAATAATGCCATTAGTAATCAATCGTCCAGTTTTGATTCCACCAGTTCTGCTTCGTGCCGCAGCTTCTCAAAAAATTGCAGTTTTCTTATCGCATCCAGCATCTCTTCCACAGGCGCACCGGGAATCAACACTTCAAATTCACGCTGCAAAAAACCGTACAAACCTCGCATGTGCTTTTCGATTTCTTCAATAACCTGCGCCGCCGCGCCATAAGGATCTTTCGTACCAGGTATGGATGCAATCGCCTCTCTTAATTCCATTTGCTGCATCAAAAACGCGCCGTCTGCGATGGTGTTTTTTTCATCATCATAGTTAACACCGTGCAATTGCAGAAGATACTTTGCTCGTGATAGCGGATGCTTGAGCGTAGTAAACGCATCATTTATCAAGGCCGCTTTTTGAACGGATAACAAACGCTCCTGTTCACTGGCGCTAGCATATCGATCAGGGTGCGTGACCTTCTGCAATTCCTGATACTTTCTGCGCAGCATCGATAAATCCAGCTCAAATCCCACAGGAATATCGAACAACTCAAAATAATTCTGCGATATATCCATATCCGATAGTTCAGTCATATTTATATTGGCAAAACAGGATATTCTAATAATGGGGCACGAATTGCGCCCCGAGAATACTTACTTCAGGAGACTGATTTCCTCAATCAACTGTCGTGAGGCATTTATACAGTGAAGCTCTCGCCACAACCGCATTCGCCTTTTGCATTAGGATTATTAAACTTGAACCCTTCGTTCAGGCCTTCCTTCGCAAAATCCAACTCGGTTCCTTCGAGATACAACAAGCTTTTTTTATCGACGATGATCTTTACGCCGTGGTCTTCAAAAACTTCATCGTTGTCCTCAATGGCATCAACAAACTCAATTATGTACGCCATACCAGAGCAGCCACTGGGTTTGACACCAAGACGCAGGCCTTCACCCTTACCCCGCTTTTCCAGAAATCCAAGCACTCTGTCCGCCGCCGCTTGTGTCATTGTTATTCCCATGGTACAGCCCCCTTAGTGTGCAGCCCACTTGATTGTGGACAGATCAATGCCGTCTTTATACATTTCCCACAATGGCGATAGCTCACGTAACTTTTCAACAGCATGACGAACTATGCCCAATGTGTAATCGATTTCCGCTTCGGTGGTAAATCTCCCGATTGTAAATCGCAATGAACTGTGTGCCAGTTCATCACTGCGACCTATTGCGCGCAAGACATACGAAGGCTCTAGACTCGCTGACGTACACGCCGAGCCAGAGGAAACCGCGATGTCCTTAAGAGACATCATCAAGGACTCACCTTCAACATAATTGAAACTCAGATTGAGATTACCAGGGATGCGTCGCTCCAGATCTCCATTGATGTAAACTTCTTCCATGTCTTTCAAGCCATCAAGCAAACGTTGGCGCAGCTTGATCAGACGCGCGTTTTCCATTGCCATTTCTTCTTTGGCAATTCGAAAGGCCTCACCCATGCCGACAATCTGATGCGTAGCCAGGGTTCCCGAACGCATGCCGCGCTCATGTCCACCACCGTGCATCTGCGCTTCTAAACGTACGCGAGGTTTGCGTCGCACATACAGTGCACCAATCCCCTTGGGACCATAAATTTTGTGCGCGGAAAAAGACATCAAATCCACTTTGAGTGACTGCATATCAATGGGTACTTTACCAGCGCTTTGAGCGGCATCGACATGAAACAACACGCCCTTGCTGCGGGTCAATTCGCCGATAGCGGCTATATCCTGTATGACACCAATCTCATTGTTAACGTGCATGATAGATACAAGGATGGTGTCGTCACGAATAGCCTGGTCAAGCTTGTTCAAGTCAACTAGGCCATTGCTTTCCGGATCAAGATACGTCACCTCAAAACCTTCACGCTCTAATTGTCTGCAGGTATCAAGCACCGCTTTGTGCTCGGTTTTGCACGTAATGATGTGCATACCCTTTTTCTGGTAAAAGTGCGCGACACCTTTAATCGCTAAATTGTTGGACTCTGTTGCACCCGAGGTCCATACGATTTCTTTTGGATCTGCGCTTATTAATGCTGCCACTTGCTCTCTGGCATTATTGACAGCCTCATCTGCCGCCCAGCCAAAGGGATGCGAACGGGAAGCCGGGTTTCCGAAATTCTGTTCGAGGGTCAGGCATGAGCACATTTTTTCAGCAACACGTGGATCCACTGGCGTGGTTGCCGAATAGTCCAGATAAATAGGTAGTTTCATTTTCCTCTCCATTGTGTCGCAGGCCTAACAAGGCGCTACAACTGACATTCTCTTTAAATCTGTAATTACCTTTGACAAGGAATCCACGAACGCATTTATTTCTGAAAGTGTATTTTTTCTTCCTAAGCTCACTCTTATCGCGCCACGTGCTACATCTTCATTTACACCCATTGCCAGCAAAACATGACTGGGCTTACCTGAACGCGACGAACACGCGGAGCCACTTGCAACTGCAAAACCCAATTGATCAAGTTGCATGATCAATGTTTCGCCATCAATACCTGCGACAGCGAAAAATGTTGTGTTAGGTAACCGCTCCACCGCCTGGCAAAATACCGTTACCCCGGATATTTCTGACAAACGACTTTCCAGTGCATCTCTGATCGCTTTGACGCTTTCCTGTTCACCGATGCGGCTTCTGGCTAATCTCGCAGCCTCACCAAAGCCAACAATAGCTGCAATATTTTCAGTGCCGGAACGTAGCCCCTTTTCCTGGCCTCCACCATGAATCAATGGATCCAACAACAGAGACTTCTTCGCTACTAAAGCTCCTGCGCCCTTTGGGCCATACAGCTTGTGTGACGAAAGACTAATCATATCCACGCCGCTTGCCGGAAAATCGATTGTTAACTTGCCGGCCGCTTGTACTGCATCACTATGAAAAACCACCTTGTTACGCGCCGCTAGCGCGACAACATCGTTCAACACGCCAGTTTCATTATTTGCCCACATCAATGAAACCAGGCTATCCGGGGAAACAAGAGAAGAAAACGTATCAACAGAGACATTTCCCTCAGGCTCTACCGGCAACGGTTGCGATTCAGCCCAATGTTTTTCATGTACGTAACGCGCAACATCTCTTACCGAAGGATGCTCCGAGGCACCGTAATAAACATGCTTCAGCCCCATCCCTAAAACGCTTCCTTTGATGGCCAGATTATTGGCTTCTGTACCACCGCTGGTGAAAATCACCTGCGACGGGTGCGCGTTAACCAGTTCCGCTATTTGCTCGCGTGCGATGTCAAGTGCCCGGTGAGCCTCTCTAGCCAAATAGTGACTTCCCGAAGCATTTCCAAACCCTGATTTCAAATAGGGTTCCATCGCACTAAACACTTGCTCATCAATAGGGGTGGTAGCATTGTGATCGAAGTAGATCATCGTGCATTCCGTCCCCGCGCTTAGGCGTTTCGTTCAGTTACGCGGACGCATCCGCTGATGTAATATCTTCAACAGCAATGCTGGCTTCACTTGCCAATCCATCACGCTGGCGCATGGCAACAGTCTGAACATTGCGGTTATCAACCAACTGGCCCAGGCTAATACCATTCAGAAAATCATAAATTCGGCAGCTCAAATCCTGCCACAATTCGTGAGTAAGACAGGGGTGTCCGTCCTGGCAGTTACCTTTTCCATCGCAACGCGTCACATCAATTTTTTCATCAACAGCGGTAATCACATCTGCAACCGCAATATTGTGTGCCTCTCTACTCAAGCGGTAACCGCCTCCGGGACCGCGAGCACTATCGACCAAGCCGTTTTTGCGTAACTTAGAAAACAACTGTTCGAGATAAGACAGGGAGATACCCTGACGCTTGGAAATATCTGACAATGTAATGGGACCATCTTTATAGTTGATGGCTAGATCAAGCATTGCCGTAACCGCATAACGACCTTTTGTAGTAAGTCTCATATTTTTCCACCTGGTTATTTCTGTCGAAATTTAATACCTAACCATGACAATGCCCGCGACTTCCAGACACTGTCTTAGTTTAACGATTCCCTAGCTTTTGTGTCAAGTAAATATCCTTATCCGTGCTAGGTTATTCAGAGCATGTATCACTTTGTCTTTACTTTATTTTTTCGTTATCTACGTCCTGCTGGGTTGCAGAATTTAATTCGCAAGACCCCAAATCAGGTAGTTTTTTATCACTTATTTCGGCGCCCATTGCCTTCATGGCCTTGCACATGCTCTCAAGACGCTCATCCATGGCATGCACATGATCTAGTATCCCGTTGACCGCATTCGCTACCGGATCCGGCATATCCTTGGTATTGCCGTAGGCGTCGAACCCCATTTTTCGGGCGATAGCCTGACGTCGTTCATCAGCAATCTGATCCGCCTTTTTCTTTTCTACTATGCGTCCGGGAACACCGACGACGGTTGCCCCATCCGGCACATCTTTGACTACGACTGAATTCGAACCAATTCGCGCACCATTTCCTATTAGTATCGGCCCCAACACCTTGGCACCTGCGCCAACTACCACATTATCGGCCAAAGTAGGGTGTCGTTTGCCGGCATTCCAGGTCGTCCCGCCGAGTGTTACGCCGTGATAGAGCGTGCAGTCATCACCTATTTCTGCGGTTTCACCGATCACCACCCCCATGCCGTGATCGATAAAGAAACGCCGCCCAATGACGGCGCCAGGATGGATTTCAATACCGGTAAACCAGCGTGAGAAAGTCGAAATACCTCTTGCCAGCCATTTAGCCCCATGCCGCCACAACCAGTGCGCCAGACGATGAAACAGCAAGGCATGAATTCCCGGATAGGTGGTTAACACCTCTAGCCAGTTACGTGCCGCGGGATCGCGGTCAAACACACAGGAAATATCTTCTTTTAGGCGTGAGAGCATATCTTTCAGTCGACCCTATAACTATTTAGTGGGCTCATCTCGATCATTTGTCAAACCCTGGTCCTTCATCCACTGGTACTTCCGTCCACTTGCTGCCTGGAATATGCCGCGTAATATATTCACTTCGGTACGAGTCATCGCCGCCCGATTGAAAAGACGGCGTAAACGTCGTAGTAATTGCTGATATTGCCCTTTTAAAAACCCGATATCCAGTAACACGTCGTGCATATGTTGATAAAAACCCTCCATTTCTTCAATAGTCGCGGGAATATCATCAGTGGTGACGCGTTCAGAGGCAGTTGGCATTTCAGTCTGTCCACCGGCAATAGCCAGTTCGTAGGCCAATATCTGCACCGCAGCGGCCAGATTCAAGGACTGAAAATCAGGATTAGTCGGAATATGTACCAAGGCATGACAGCAATTGAGTTCATCGTTACTCAGGCCGGAATCCTCGCGCCCAAATACCAGAGCCACCTTCTCAGTGGCGCTTGCCTCGGCTAGTTTTGCGGCGCATTCGCGTGGATTCATCACGTCGAATTGCAGACGCCTGAACCGTGCGGTGGTACCGACCACCATCGTGCAGTCAGCCAGGGCCTGCTCGAGTGTGTCGACCACCAGGGCATTATGCAAAACATCGTCTGCCCCTGAGGCCCTCGCAGTGGCCTCACCTGAAGGGAAAACCTTTGGCTTTACCAAGGACAGTTCACTCAAGCCCATATTTTTCATCGCGCGGGCCACACCGCCGATATTACCCGGGTGAGAGGTCTCGACGAGCACTATCCGAATATTACTGGACTGCATTTGACTCCAACAATTTATACGACTGTTCTGGTTTGCCTTTGGCCGCTCAAACCCCTAAAATACGCGGCCCCTTGCCACCACATCCTTGTAGTCGGAGTACGCCAATGCAACCAATGGTCAATATCGCTGTCCGCGCAGCCCGTCAGGCAGGGAACGTTATTGTACGTGCTCTGGACCAAATCGACACATTGAATATCAGAGAAAAAGCCACAAATGACTTCGTCACCGACATCGATCTACGTGCCGAGCAAGAAATCATCAAGGTCATCAAAAAGGCCTACCCTCACCATTCCATCCTTGCCGAGGAAAGTGGCACCAATCAGGGCAGTGAATTCGAGTGGATAATCGACCCACTGGATGGCACGACTAATTTTCTGCACAATTTCCCCCAGTTTGCCGTCTCTATCGCGGTCAGATACCGTGGGCGTCTGGAGCACGCTGTCGTTTACGACCCCCTACGACAGGAGATTTTCTCTGCTTCTGTTGGTGAAGGTGCGCGCTTGAATGACCGTCGCATACGGGTGACCAGTCGCCCTAATATGAAAGGCGCGCTTCTTGGAACCGGCATCCCGTTTCGTGAAGATCAAGACCTCGAACTGTATCTGAAAACCCTGCGCGCCCTGTTGCCTGACTCCGCCGGTGTACGCCGACCAGGCTCAGCAGCACTCGACCTGGCCTATGTCGCCGCAGGTCGAATAGACGGTTTCTGGGAAATGGGTCTACAGATCTGGGATATGGCCGCAGGCATACTGCTCATCCAGGAGGCCGGCGGGATCGTGACAGACCTAAAAGGCGGCTCCGATTATTTTGAAACCGGCAACATCATTGCTGGCGGCATGAAAGTGCAGGCAGAGATGACAAAGCGCATCAAATCAAGCCTGTAGCGCAAGTAAGTAGCAATTAAGCTGTTCCGTATAGCCTGTGCACCAAACAATTCCAAGCTGTGGGGAAGGGCATGCAGGATTATCTGTCAGACTTGTTGCGCCAGATGCGTGCATTAGGCGCGAGCGAATTATTTCTGACGAGAGGTAAGCCACCCACATTCCGTATACACGGTGTCGTTACCAATTCCAACGGTTCACCACTAACCCATACACGACTGGCGCTACTCACCCAGTCTCTTATTCCACAATCCCATATCAACGATTTTGACACCGCCCAGGAATTGAGTTTTTCATATCGTTCTCCGACGCTCGGCCGCTACCATGTCAATCTGTTCCGTCAACAAGACCAGTACGCGCTAGTTGTGCATGCTTTGGCTGAGCATATTCCGACTCTGGAAGAACTGGGTGCGCCTGAAGCGCTAAAAAAAATGATCAAGCTCAAACGGGGCATGATGTTCATCGCCGGTCCTGCGGGCATGGGCAAATCCACAACGTTAGCGTCGCTACTCAACTACCACAACGAAAACGTCGCCTCGCATATCCTGACCATCGAAGATCCAATCGAATATGTTTTACCGCAGCGACTTTCCATCATTAATCAACGGGAGATCGGCCGTGACACCGCCAATTTTGAATCGGCGATGACTTGTGCATTACGTCAGTCTGCCGATATCGTCGCGACCAGCGACATTACTCATTGGCAAACGCTGGAATATGGCATACGCCTGGCTGATGCCGGACGACTATTTCTCTCCGCGATCAATGCCAATAATGCACGTCACGCGATCGAGCGTCTGATCGGGCTTTATCCTGAGAACCAACAGGAAAATTTGTTACTGACTCTCGCCAACCACACCAAGGCAGTGATTGCCCAGCAACTGGTCCCCACTCTGGAAGGTGGACGTATCGCCATCTACGAGTTAATGGTGGTCACACCAAGAATTGCCGACCTGATCATACGCAAGGAATTCGAAGAACTCAGTGCCGTTATCGCCCAGGGCGACACAAACGGGATGCAATCGCTGGATCAATCCCTGTACAATCTCTACGAACAGAACGTCATTAGTGCGGAAACGGCACTGGAATATGCTTCTTCGTATCGCAACATGCGTCTGCGTATGCGAATCTCCAACGCCTCGGAAGCCACGCTCAGCCTGTAATCAGCGCCCTGGGCATCCTCTTAAATCAGCAATTTTCGATTTGGTTTTTCGCTGCTAATGCCCGAAAGATAACTCACCTGGATTTAGCTGACTACAAGAGGAACTCCTGTCCATGGACGTTAAAAATATTTTGATGCAAACCACAGAACTTGCCGAACGCCTGGACCGGCAAAACCAAGTTATCGTCGATTTATGCAAACCCGAAATTTATACGCAGGCCCATATTCCCGGCGCGCGATTCATCGACTACGCAACAATTGTTCGCCATGAGAAACCTGTCATGGGCCTCATACCAACAGAGGATCAGTTTTCACAGATTTTAACTCGGACAGGGATTACTCCCGACACCCATGTCGTCGCTTATGACGATGAGGGTGGAGGAAAAGCGGCCAGATTTCTCTGGACGCTAATGTTAGCCGGACATCAGCACCTCTCCCTTCTTGATGGCGGGCTACATGCGTGGAGTATTGATCAGTTGCCGCTAAGTGCAGAAGCACCAGTTTTTTCGGTTTCCAACTATCCCGTAAAGTTCACTCAAATGCAGTGGAGTGCAGATGCTGGCTATATCCTCAAGCGCTTGGGCGCAGATGATTTTGTCCCACTTGATGCCCGCAGCCCAGGAGAGTATATGGGCACTGATGTCCGCGCCAGTCGCGCGGGACACATTCCAGGCGCAATCAATTACGACTGGGTGAATGGCTTGGATAGGGAAAATGGCTTGCGCTTGCACCCGGCTCAGGACTTACTGCCCGTACTTGAATCCATGGGATTTACTAAAGAAAAAGAAATCGTTGTCTACTGTCATTCCCATCACCGCTCGGCCTTGTCTTTCTTCATGTTGTTATCGCTAGGTTACGAACGTGTGCGAGGTTATCCCGGTTCGTGGTCAGACTGGGGCAATCGTGAAGATACACCTGTTGAAGTATAGAGAGGCTGTTTTAAGGCGTAGACAGTAGCCACTGTTTACCACCTTGCACCTATTCCACCTGCCAGATGCAAGGTGTTCAGAAACAAACTGGCCTGTCCATTCCTAATCGGGATACTTGCGTAACTGCTAGACAATCGTAGATCCGCAACGAGGTAAAAAGTCTGTCCGATATCGTGTTTAGCCAAAAATCCTGACGCCAGATAGGCACCCGACAAATAGTATCCCCAGCCAAACACTCCCCCATTGTGTGTCAACTCGGCTCCACGAACCGTATTTTCAGGATGGGCGAGTATCACACCTCCACCCAACCGCCATCCGCAGCACTTATTAAACATACGAACATGATTCACACCAAACATATTGAAACCATGGGATACGCTAAAGGATTGAATCTCTGGAGGAGGATTACGTAGATAGATTTTGTTGTGGATAAACTCCATTTCCCAGTATCGGCGCCTGTGCTGCACGACAATTAATCGAATCTGGTAATAGATCGGCGGTATCAGCGATTCGGTGTCGAACTGCGCATCGACTGATAGATTTGCCTGGCTTTGCTGTGCAACAAGGATTTCAGCAGGCAGATTCAATGCCCCACCTGCAGCTACTTCCAATGCCCCTGCCGAGCAAAAAGAGGAAACCACGCAGAGAAAGAGACTGACTATCCATTTCCTGAGAGACACTTTATCCGTCCTGTATAGCGATCAAGATTTAACCAGCAACCCCACTATCGGGGTTCTCTTACGCTTACTGATTAAAGCATTCCCTGAAAATACAAACCTGTAAACACTATTCAACACATTTGTTGCGGGCAACTCGATACGCCAGTTCTTTTGTGCGTGGCTTTTGTTAAACGTCATCGTGTTTACAGGATATAATCGACCACCTTTGCTGCGATACGCAGCCGACAATAACAACACACTCAACCGAATCAACCCTGGATTCCGCTTTTAGTTCTACACGTTACGCGGAAAACATGAGAAAACTCTCTACTCAATAGGAATGATTGATTCGCCCACTGACTAAAACTTAAGCAAAAAATGATATGAACGCAGCAACCGAAATAGCCGAGCCATCCCTAGCCAAACACACCCCGATGATGCAGCAGTATCTGCGCATCAAGGCAGACTACCCACATACCCTGGTTTTTTACCGCATGGGTGATTTTTACGAGCTCTTTTTCGACGACGCACGCAAGGTCGCCAGTCTGCTCGATATCACACTGACCAAGCGCGGCACATCGGGCGGCGAACCTATCCCGATGGCGGGCGTCCCCTATCATTCGGTGGAACCCTATTTGTCACGACTGGTGCGCCAGGGTGAATCGATCGCGATTTGCGAACAGGTCGGCGATGTGGCCACGGCCAAAGGGCCGGTGGAACGCAAAGTGGTTCGTGTCGTCACACCGGGCACGGTAACCGACGAAATCTTACTTGAGGAACGTCGCGACAACCTCTTGTGTGCACTGCATCAACAGAAGGAGATCTTCGGCCTGGCCTGGTTGGATCTGACCAGCGGACGCTTCCAGGTGTGCGAAGTCAAAGGCGAAAGCAATCTATACGCAGAACTGGAAAGACTGCGTCCCGCAGAGCTGTTGGTCAGTGAAGACAGTCATCTGATTGAACGCCTGCAACAGCGAAAAGGGCTACGCCGACAGGCACCGTGGCTATTCGATGTCGAAGTAGGTGAGCGCCAACTAAAGACCCAGTTCCACACCAATGATTTGAGCGGATTCGGTTGTACGGATCTTACAGTTGCCATCGGCGCCGCCGGGGCACTGCTGGAGTATGTAAAAGACACCCAGAAATCTACGTTGCCACACATCCAGGCCCTTACCGCGCAACGCAGTGAAGACGCGGTATTACTCGACGCGGCCACTCGCCGCAATCTGGAAATCGAACACAATATGAGCGGCGGCCAGGATCATACCCTGGTATCCGTTATGGACAACACCACCACTGCTATGGGCAGTCGTTTGTTACGGCGCTGGTTTAACCGCCCTATTCGCGATCAACACAAACTACGGCAGCGCTATGACGCCATCGAGTCTTTGGCGAACAATTATCATTACGAAAACATCGCTGAAGTGCTACGCAATATCGGCGACATAGAACGCATTTTGGCGCGTGTAGCCTTGAAGTCTGCGCGCCCTCGCGATCTTGCCGTCTTGCGCACCTCACTAGAAGCAATCGGAGGATTGAAACAGGCGCTTACTGCCACAGACAATCCGCAAATCGAGGAAATCAATCACCTCATCCGCGAACACCTGCAAACAACCGAGCTACTCGCGCGCGCCATTATCGACAATCCACCGGTATTAATACGCGATGGGGGCGTTATCGCGCCTGGATACGATCCGGAGCTGGACGAGTTGCGTATGCTGCGTGAAAACAGTGACCAATTTCTGGTCGAGCTGGAAGCTCGGGAAAAAGAACGTAGCGGCATTAGTACGCTGAAAGTCGGTTATAACCGCGTACACGGTTTTTATATCGAAATCAGTCGCGGACAATCGGACCAGGCGCCTGGCGATTACATTCGACGCCAGACGCTAAAATCCGCAGAGCGGTTTATCACCCCGGAACTCAAGGCCTTCGAAGACAAGTTTCTCAGCGCCAAGGAAAAATCACTGGCGCGGGAAAAACAGTTGTACGACGAACTGCTGGATACGCTCAATCTCGACCTAACGACGATGCAGATAACCGCGCAGGCGATTGCCAATGTCGATGCCTTGAGCAATCTGGCGGAACGCAGTGTCAGCCTGAACCTCAGCAAACCCGATCTCGAATCAAGACCGGGCATATTCATCGAAGCCGGTCGTCACCCGGTTGTAGAAAGCGTTTCCAGCGAACCCTTTGTACCCAATGACGTTGACCTGGACGACAAGCGTCGCATGTTAATGATTACCGGCCCAAACATGGGTGGTAAATCGACCTATATGCGTCAGACTGCGCTCATTGTCTTGCTCGCCCATGTCGGAAGTTTTGTCCCGGCAAGCCGCGCCACCATCGGCCCAATAGACCGCATATTCACGCGCATCGGCGCGTCGGATGATCTGGCCGGTGGGCGTTCGACATTTATGGTCGAGATGACTGAAACCGCCAACATTCTGCACAACGCCACCGCGCAAAGCCTGGTATTGATGGACGAGGTAGGACGCGGCACCAGCACTTTTGATGGACTAGCTTTGGCATGGGCGTGTGCCGAGCATCTCGCCGAACAAACACGCGCTTACACCTTGTTCGCGACACACTACTTCGAGCTGACAGCAATGGAAGAAAATCATAGTAGCGTCGCCAATGTGCATCTCACTGCGGCAGAATTCGAAAACCGTATCGTGTTTCTACACAGCGTGAAACCGGGACCGGCGAGCCAGAGTTATGGCCTCCAGGTAGCCGGGCTGGCGGGCGTACCGCAATCGGTGCTGAAGAACGCCCGTCGTCACTTGCGGGATCTGGAGCAGTCGGCGGTTAAAGAGCGAAACCCTGCAGCGCAACTGCAACTCTCCCTCTTTGATACCCGTTCCGAAAGCCAGGTAGAAAAACGTCTGAAGGAGATTAATGTCGACAACTTAACGCCACGAGAGGCGTTAAACCTGATTTATACACTCAAGGATTGTCTGGATTAAATGACAATAGGCGCTCGCAGAAATCATTTTTTCACATTAAAATGTGCGCGGAACGACAGCGAAGAAACACAGGAGTAGAGAATGACCTATGTAGTGACGGAGAATTGTATCAAGTGCAAATACACCGACTGTGTGGAAGTTTGCCCCGTCGATTGTTTCCATGAAGGCCCGAACTTCCTGGTCATTGACCCAGATGAATGCATCGATTGCACCCTGTGTGAACCCGAATGCCCAGCGGAAGCGATTTTTGCTGAAGACGATGTACCGGAGGGTCAGGAACAGTTTATTGCGCTGAACGCCGAACTATCGCGAAACTGGCCCATCATCACCGAACAAAAGGCCGCGCCCGGCGACGCTGACGACTGGAACGGCAAGGCAGACAAACTCCAGTTTCTGGAAAGATAGACATTTACCACTTTTATAAAGGCAGTAGTTTGGCAACGAGCTACTGCCTTTTTCAATTCAGGCATACGACATGTTTCTTACATCGATAAGCTATGATCAGGATGCCCTGAAAATTATTGCCACACGTATTGTAGAGGAGCAGTTGCATCGCCTGCCTGACCTCAGCGATATTTTCATCATCATTCCCGATTTTCAACCGGCATTACGACTCACTCGCCTAATCTGTAGCGTAGCGGCACAACACGGCTTTCAGGCCTTATTGCCACCACAATGTCTCACCCTACGCGAATACATCGAAAGACACACCTATCTGGAAACCGGCACCATTCCCTCGGAACAGCGTGTACTGGTATTGATGGAATCTTTGCAAGCCTATCGACACCTGTTTAACGATGCCAATTTGTGGACCGCAAGCGACGCGCTATTCAGCTTGTTCGACCAACTGACCTTGCACCAAACCTCGCTGCCTGAAGATCTCGACAGCTTTATACAATTACTGGAACAAGGCTATGGCTGTAACGCCAGTCAGATTCCACACCTGGGTCAGGAGGCGCAACTTGTCCATACGTTGTGGCAGGCCTGGCATCAACAACTTGCCACCTATAATTTGCTCGATGGTAATGCCGCTTATCTGATAAAACTCGGTCTGCATCTAAATCAAACGCTTTCGGAAAACACTTTTTTCTATGCGTTTCTTCATCAGGAGATGCTACCGGGAGAACTGAACTGGATGATGCGGCAGTATCAATCCCGGCGCAGTCATTTGTTTTGCTATCGCGGTGAGATGAACGAATTTCTGGCCACGCAGGACATTTTTCTCGATGATAAACCCGGCACAAGTGAATGTAGTGCATATCTCGACTCTGTATTTCTCGATCAGTCTGATGACTTGCGCAATAGGGCCTTAAACGCCCAACAACAATATCCGACTTCACCTGTTGCCGAACACATACACGTTTTTCGCGGCGACAGTTTCGAAGATGAGGCTCGCGCCATCAGTCTTCAAGTGCGCCTGTGGCGATTAAAAAATATTAAGCGTGTTGGCCTCGTCATCGAAGATCGTCAACTGGCACGACGTATCCGCGCCATGCTCGAGCGCGCCAATATTGCCTTACGTGATGCCGGAGGTTGGTCTCTCTCCACATCATCTGCGGCCGCCATACTGGAGAGCTGGCTGGAGTGTATCGAAGAGGATTTTGCCCATCGCCCGCTACTCTCGGTAATCAAATCGAGCTCGTTTATTGTCGACAACGAAACGCTTGATGCCGTCTACCGCCTCGAATACGACATCATTCGTCGCGAAAATATTACACGTAATCTGGACAGATATCGCAACGCCAGCCATGCCAGAGCGCAGCGCCTTAGCGAATCCTCGTCACATGCATACCAAACAATGTTTCAGTTGTTCGACAAACTGGAAAATGCTGCTCGCCCGCTTCAATCTCTGGTCTCGAACAATAAAATCGAACTCTCCCATGCGTTAAGTGCCTTGCGTTTCAGTCTGGATGAGTTGGGTCTTACTTCTCATTTACAAAACGATGATGCCGGTCAGGAGCTACTTCAGTTACTCGAACAACTTCAGCAGGTCGCTCAGCGCTCGCCGCTACGTCTAGGTTGGGAAGACTTCCGTACCTGGCTGTCACGCAATCTCGAACGTAAAAGTTTTAAGCCTGTTGATGACTATATTGAATACGTCGATCTCCTACATCTCCCACAAACCTCGCTTGGTAGCTACGAAGGCATTATTATCGGCGGACTGACACGCGAACATTTTCCCGGAAGTGGCGAAGTCGCACCGTTTTTCAATCAACAGGTGCGGCAGCAGTTAGGCCTAACGCCGTGGCAGGAGATAAAGAAACGGCGCCTACACGATTTTCGGCGCCTGCTTGAGAGTGCTCCGAGTGTACTACTCAGCGTCAACACCGGTGGAGAATCTCAGGCGATTAGTCCCTGGCTGGAATTATTGGAAGCCCATCATCGAATCGCGTGGAAGACCACGCTTGAACACACTGAGCTACGTGAGTTGCTCGATAATAGTAGCAGCGATATTGCCTCACCCGATCTGGGTATGCATACGCTGTGTGAAATTTCGCCGCCCGCGATATTATCTGCCCTTATGCCGTCGGATTTTAGCGCCAGCGCCCACCAAAAACTTATCGACTGCCCGTATGCGTGGTTCGCTGGCTATGTATTACGCTTACAGGCACCAGAGGAAGTTAGCGAGGTCATGGCAAAGAATGAATACGGCAGTCGTGTTCATCTGTGCCTTGAGGCATTACACGCCAACGTTAAAAATCTACCGGGGCCGTTTAAGGACGAATTCACGCCTGATAACAGGCAAAACGCGATTGAGCTACTCGATACCATCTCGCAACAGGTGTTTGCCAGCGATCTCGAGCAAAACTTTCAACACCGCGGCTGGCTCAGACGCTGGCAGAAGGCGATACCCACTTACATCGACTGGCAGATCGAACGCGAACAACATTGGCGTTTTCGTGGTGCCGAACAGCGTCGACAACAGGAAACCGAGGAAAATTTCACCATCAGCGGCCGCATCGACAGATTCGAGGTGTCTAAAGATGGCAGTGGCAAGATCTCGATTATCGATTACAAAACCGGTTTTGCGCATTCGCGTGATGACGCGCTAAAGGGTGAATCCGTTCAGTTAGCGCACTATGCACTGGCAATTAACGAAGCCGTTACGGAGACACTGTTCCTCAAAATAGATCAGGATGGGCTTAGCGAGATCAAACTGGCAGACGACGAGCTCAAGGAATGCGTGACGAATAACCGCCGGCGGCTGCACGAAATCACAAACATGGCGAGAAATGGAAGTGCATTACCGGCCTGGGGAGACGAAGATACATGCGGCTGGTGTCAGTTTAGCGGGTTGTGTAGACAGAAAGATAAATCAAACGGCGGCCCGAAGGCCGCCTAAAGCAAGGGTACTCTCCCTACCAGGCATACCTGCCTGCATTATGTCCGTATAACCGAGTTTTCCCTTGGCTTTCCCTAAGGTCTTCCGTGAAATCCTGATTTGCTTTGAAAAACTTCCTTGTGCTTACGCATATTAGCAGCGCGCTCTGGGATTGCCATAATACATAAGTACTAAAATCCGAGTTTTTTATACTTATAAGTAATTAATATTATTAGATAATTCTAATCATAAAATTAGCAATCCATCCCTATCGCACTACAGCCTGCAAATTTGCACTTGCTGACATGTGTTCATAGATTATAGAATTGCCCCCTTCTTATTGCCGGGGTGGCGGAACTGGTAGACGCGCCGGATTCAAAATCCGGTGGTGGTGACATCGTGTCGGTTCGACTCCGACCCTCGGTACCATATATAGAGAGAGGGAAACACTTCCCTCTCTTGTTTAATCTGAACATCCTCAGTGAAATTCACTCAAACATCTATCCCGGTCCAGGGAAAAATTAGACTTTTTGCACTAAAGCGTCTTCAATTAGCAATACGCGACACCATTGTAATGAGGGAACATTATGGCCGGCACACGCTTCGCGTTGGAAGTCCAACCCCGAATCCCCAAACAGTTGAACCGCCTGAACGAATTGGCCAATAACCTGCTTTATAGCTGGGAGCATCAAATCATCCGGCTATTTGTTCGGCTCGACCCGGAATTGTGGGCGCAATGTGAACATAATCCCAAGGTATTTCTACGACGGATATCCCAACGACGTCTTGAGGAAGTCGCGCAGGATCGGGTATTCATGGAAGACTATAATCGCGCCTTGTCGGTCTATGACACCTATTTATCTCAACCTGGCGTATCTGAGGTCACCACTTTTCTGCATCGAAAAGAAGATCTGGTCGCGTATTTTTGCGCGGAGTTTGGCATACATGAGAGTTTTCCTATCTATTCTGGTGGATTAGGCATACTCGCAGGCGATCACTGTAAAGCCGCCAGCGATCTTGACGTACCCTTCGTCGCAGTTGGGATGCTTTATCGACAAGGCTATTTCAATCAAACCATTGACGAAAGCGGAAAACAACACGCGATCTACACACCCGCCAGTTTCGCTGATTTACCGATTAGCCCAGCGACGGATGAACAGGGCCGAGAAATACACGTTAGTGTTCCCATGGGTACGCACTCAGTCGGCATAAAAGTGTGGAAAGCCCATGCTGGGCATATCAACCTGGTGTTGCTTGATACCGACCTGGAAACAAATAACGAGAAAGATCGCCGTATCACCTACCAACTCTATGGTGGCGATAAGCAAACGCGTATTCAACAGGAAATCGTTTTGGGTATAGGCGGTGTCAGGGCTTTAAGAGCGTTAAAGCTCAATCCCAATGTGTGGCACATCAACGAAGGACACGCCGCTTTCATGCTGCTTGAACGCACGCTTGAATATCAAAAATCCGGCCTCGATTTCAACACGGCCTGGGAGACTGCTGCTATTGCTACGGTGTTTACTACTCATACTCCCGTTCCGGCAGGCCACGACATCTTTCCTCATGAACTCATGACGTCACATTTCGAAGGTTACTACGGCGAATTCGGCATAAGCGAAAAGCGTTTTCTTGAACTCGGGAGCTATCCTGGAGACGCTAACGCGTTTAATCAGACGGCTTTGGCTTTACGTGGTTCTCGTTATCACAATGGCGTTAGTCGCATACACGGTGGCGTCGCTAGCAAAATGGAAAACTACATCTGGCCGCAAATTGAAGACGAAGACAATCCCATAGATTACGTAACGAATGGCGTACATGTACCGACTTTTCTTGCACGCCATTGGGTAACGCTATTTGACAATCGTCTCGGTGCCGAGTGGCGCAAACAATTACGGAATGAAGAATACTGGAATGCGATTGATGACATCCCTGATCACGTTTATTGGGCCACACACCAATCCCTGAAAGTCGATCTATTTGAGTTTCTATACAAGCGCGCAGAGATACAGCATCGACGTAATGGTTGTAGCGATGTTCAGATTGAAAAGCGTACGCATTTTCTCAATCCCGAAAACACGGATGTGCTGGTAGTTGGTTTTGCGCGTAGATTTGCCACCTATAAACGTGCAGCATTGTTATTTGCAGACCTGGAACGACTTGCACGCCTTGTCAATGACAAAAATCGCCCGGTGGTATTAGTATTCGCCGGCAAAGCCCACCCTAAAGACGAACCTGGGCAGGAGTTGATTAAACTCATTTACGACATATCGAAACGACCTGAGTTTGAGGGCAAAATCATTGTTCAGGAAGGATACGATATCGCTCTCGCCCGCAAGCTAGTCGCCGGTGTTGACGTATGGCTAAACAATCCAGAGTATCCATTAGAGGCCAGCGGCACATCTGGACAGAAGGCTGGCATAAATGGCGTAATCAACCTTAGCGTGTTAGATGGTTGGTGGGGCGAAGGATATGTAGAAAACAATGGCTGGGCAATCAAACCTCACGGGCCCGAGTTTAGTAAGCAATTTCGCGATCACCATGAGGCGCAGGATCTGCTGAACATACTTGAAAACCAGGTGATACCACTGTATTACTCACGCGAGCCCAACGACTTTTCACGCGAATTTTCATCTCCTAGTCGTCAGGCATTTTCCAGCGGCTGGGTAAAAATGTCGAAAGCATCGATGAAAACCATCATTCCACATTTCAATGCGGAACGAATGATGATGGACTACGTACAACGTTTCTATAGCAAGGCTGCTAAACAATCTCTGAAGTTATACAAAGACAATTATCAATTGGCTCGTGAATTGGCAGATTGGAAACAACGCATCGTCGGCCACTGGAAAAACGTCAAGATACGCCATCATCAGGAACAGGTTCCCCAGTCTATTTCTGCTGGAACCACGCTAAAGCTGCAAGTCGCGGTCACACTTGATGGCTTGAATGAAAACGACATTATTGTGGAGAGCATAATCGGCACCGAAGACGATATAGGAAAGTTCAACACCCATGAATGCCAACGGTTTAAAAAAATCGACAGCATCGGGAGCGAAACGATATTTGAGCTCGAACTGTGCCCATCGCTACCTGGCCTACAATACTACAAGATTCGATGCTATCCCTATCACGCCAATTTGAGTCACCGATTTGAAATGGGCTGTATGTTGTGGCTATGATTTTGTAAGTTAGGTTTTCCGCAAGTTATTTTGCGACAGTGACGGTAACAATATCGCCGGGAAAAATCAGATCGGGATTATTAATACCGCTGGCACGCGCCAGTTCGGGATATCGATAGGGATCTTCGAGTACTGTCTCGGCGATTCGCCACAAGGTATCACCGCTTTTGACAACATGACGCGTACTAACCGCATTTGTCCCGGCGTGATTGGCCTTTTCCCCTAACAATACCTTCATAGGTGGCTTCTGTGTATTTTTCGCATTGGAGCTTGCGGGTCTATCCACGGTAATACTGATTGTGGGCGTATCGATTTCCACCACTCGTTGAATTTCAGACGCACCAACGACGCCCTTATTCGACGACAATTGCGCTTGAGTTTGCACACTAGTAGTCGTAACCATATCGGCCGAATGCTCTTGTGCCTGTTTCGTTAACAGCGAGGGCAAGGCCGGAATTTTCTCAGCGTAAAAATACAGCGCACCAATAACAACGACCAGACTCACACCACCAATAAGAAAAGGAATCCTGGAGCGCGGCTTGAATATATTTCGGTGACTGCGTCTCAGGCGAAACTCTTTGAAGGTGATAGCCTGCTCGGTTTCTAACTCATCTATTCCTACGACGGAAAATCGCGGACGATCTACGTCCTCAAAATTGTCAATTAGCTCTGCCGTTTTTTCTGTTGCCTCAGGAATCTCAGCCTGAATAAAGACCGGTACTTCGTCAATCTCACTATCCGTTGATGGAGAGGTGTCTGCATCAGAAGACAAAGGATTGTGATCCTCCGCCCCTCTCTTGGCATCTGCGACTACATGATGATGAACAATATTTGTAAAGGGAACCTGAGACTCAACTTTTTCTTCGGCGATAGGTGGCTCAAGATGCTGTTCGTTCTCCAGTATTTCTTCAACAGCCTTCGCCTCTTCAAATGCAGCTGCATTATCAGTTTCGTTCTGTAGTTCTTCTATCTCGCCTGTCGCTTCATCGCCCGCAGATGTTATAGCAGATTCTTCTATTTCTAGTGGCGGTGTAGCATCTGCCATTTCTTCAAGGGTATCGAAATTACCGTCTTTGAATTGATTTTCTTCGTTCCTGTCGGCTGTTTTGACTCCCTCAGCTATCGCACAATCTTCTGACTGCTGCTCAGTCGTGTCGCCGATTTTACCCAGCGCTTGTTGCCAGGCTTCACTGGAAAATGTTTCCACCTGATTTATCAGCGTCGAAAATGATACCTGTATGACAAGACCATGTTTTTCGAGATGCTGCACTTCAATTCCCGGCACGGAAAACATCGCATGCCGCGGTGTAAAACTTTCCCTGTCCACGATGTCGATGACCCTATCCACCTTGAATCCGAGCGCGTTTCCAGTATTTGTCGTGACAACCAGGGCACTACGTGTGTTCGTCTCAGAATCCTTTAGTCGCAGAATTTTTTTAAGATTAATTGCCGTCGCTGCGTGCTCACGAAATGAAAATCCGCCGTCAACAAAAAAAGGCATCACCGGCAATTCGGTAATCGCTTGGGGCTCTATGATAGACTCCACTTCAGCAATATCCACGCTGAACAGAATGTTTTCGAGCGAGAACAGCAGGCAGGTATTCAAGTCCTGTTTTTGTAATGGCAGCATATAAATATGTTTATCAGGGATTTTCCAAGAAGATCTCAATACCATATCGACGATCTGGCCGCGTAATTTACCTCCATATCCACAATTTGTGGCTTGGTATCACAATTGCGTGTGAACCAGGCTCATTCAACCGTGATACCGACTTATGTCAAAGATACAAAAGACCTATTCGAGGCTGTTCGCAAAAGCCCTTGGCCACTGTATAGCAGCGATTCAGGTAGTGTCGCCGACGATGTCGGCACGAATCGCCTACTGGTGGTGGCGCCGGACGCGGCGTGTCCCCTCTTCTGAAAAAGAGTCTGCCCTAAAGGCTCGATCCGAAAGAACTTCAATCATCTTTGAAAACACAAGAATACAGCTTTATCGCTGGGGGAAGCCGCCTTACATTTTGCTTGTACCGGGATGGAACGGCCGTGCAGGACAATTTCGTAACATCGTCGAAAACCTGGAACATAGCGGCTATGGTCTGCTCGCATGTGAACCGCCTGGGCACGGTGAATCAGACGGCAGCGCGACTAGTATTTTGCAAATTGCTCGCTTGGTGACGCAGCTTGTGGAAACCCAATCGGAAATTACCGGCTTTATTGGTCACTCTGCCGGTGCCATTGGAGGATTTATCGGCCTGCTCAATGCGGGAAAAAATATCGAAAAAGCCGTATTCATTGGAATGCCAGTCGATACCAGACAAATGTTGGAGACATATTGTCAGCAACTCAATCTCCGACCTGCCACACGACAATTCTTGACTGAACGATTTCTGGCGCAACACGGTATCGATGCCTTTGAACGAAGCTCCCCTATCGTATTGGCCAGACAATATGCTAGACCATGGCTAATCATTCACGATAAACAGGACCGAATAGTAAACCCTGGCCAAGCCGTTGAATTACATAATAGACTTAGTCTATCCGTGTACTATGAGAGCAATGGTTTCGGGCATTTCAGAACATTGCACGCTGCGCCGGTACTGTCGCGAATTTGTGACTACTTTAACGAAATTTCACCCAAGAAAACCGAGAGTTGAAGAATTTTGGCAGGGGCCGATAATACCTATATGAAGCTATATACACCGACTATTATCGGCAGTTTAATGCTAGTCCTCTTCTTGACTGGGTGCGGAAACTATCCCGTGAGAGAAACGAATTATACCTTCCAACAACGCCCAATACTTGCCGAGGAAAAGCAGACGATAGTCTACTCTGCAATGCAATTGATTGGCACACCGTATCGTTTCGGCGGCACCAATAACAACGGCGTCGATTGTAGCGGATTGGTATACCTCGCCTATCAAAATGCTGGCATTCAAGTCCCGAGAACCAGCCTGCAACAGTTCCGTCACTCAGACCGCGTGCACATGTCGCAGCTTCAACCCGGCGATCTGGTTTTTTTCAAGCTAGACCGCAGCCCGGTATCTCATGTTGGCATCTATATCGGTGACGACCGCTTTATTCACGCACCAAGAACAGGAAAATTTGTCGAATACGCCTCGCTGGATAATAGCTTTTGGAAAGAACGACTTACTGGCGCCGGTCGCTTTTAGTCATCCACTTTATAGCGCATAATCATTTACCCCGCATTCTTCCTTCTTAATTACTAAGTTTTCCCTATCTATCTGTCGATACATCTGTAAGCCCGAACTCTGCGAAAAGAGGGAATAGGATTACTGTCGACTATTGTTAAATTACCGAAAACAGTACCGTTGAAGCGCAATTTGCTTAGGTTGGAATAAGAACCCGTAATGGAAAAAACTGCACCAAGATTCCGGTCAATCAAAACCGGTTACCTCCTATTGGTAATCGGTATGGTGCTTATTTCCAGTTTGATCACGACGTGGATCGAGTATGACGAACACAAGATTCAAATACATCAAAATTTTCACAAAAAAATAAAGAGCCTGGCCTTTCTTTCGGCTCAAGCATCTTCGTCCGCGTTTTTATCCGGTAATCGATCATCTCTGCACAATGCATTGGTAACGCTTTCTCACGAGAACGAAGTCATCGCAAGCGCTATCATGGACACTGAAGAACATCTGCTTGCATCAATTATTCGCCCGGAGTTTCGTTCCGGAGACGTTAAGGAAGCGGACGACATCCAAAGAATAAAAAGTTTGTCTTTTGCAGAATTTTCCAAGCACCCAATATTTAGTCATAACCAGCCTGTTGGCTATGTGCTGGTTGTAATAGATAACCGGCTTTTTAACTACCTATCGAAAAAGCACTTCGCGGCACACTTACTAGAAAGACTAGGCACAGGTGCAATTCTTGCCGCTATTCTGGTTTGGTTTTTTAATCGCCGAGTAATTCTTCCTCTTAAAAAACTGAAAATCCACATAACGGAAATTCAACACGGACAACTTGGCGCAACACTAAATTACGCACGAAATGATGAAATTGAGCAACTCGGAGTCGCAATAAACGAATTGTCGCTTTCGTTAAAAACGAATGAGACCGAAAAAGAATATATGCAGTCAAAACTGCTCGAGGGCAATGAAGACTTGAAGCGCGCCACAAAGGCAAAAAATCAATTTCTCGCTAATATGAGCCATGAAATCATGTCGCCGCTGACTTCTATTATTGGCTACATAGACCACATAACCATGGAAGACCTACCCAAAAATCAACAAGACTCATTTAAGCGTGCGCTATTGCACAATAGCAAACATCTGCAAACTCTCATCAGCAACACCCTGGAATTTTCAAAAATTGAATCCGGTGAAATCGACATTCACAAAACGCGCTTCAACCTATTTACCTTCGTAGACGAATTGTTTTCCGCCTATACCCAAAGTGCACAAGAAAAAGGACTAGAGCTGAAATGCCATTACTCCTATCCGCTACCAGCCTTTATTACCACTGACTACATGCGCCTGAAACAGATCCTTTTCAATTTATTTAATAACGCTCTCAAATTTACTGAAAAGGGTCATGTCCGAGTAAATATTTATTATCAAGCCGGCGGCAAAGGCAATGTTGTATTTGACATCCAGGACACTGGGATCGGACTTGAAATCGGCCAAATCAATCAGCTATTCAGCAATTTTACCCAGGCGGAAATTACACCACATTCCAGCCCATCCGGTGCGGGCCTGGGACTGGTGATATCACGCATGCTTGCCACACTGCTCGGAGGAGACATCAACGTAATCAGCTCACCGGGCAAGGGTAGCCAGTTTAGCTGCTCTATTTATCCAGGCGTAATAGCGGACGAAGAACTTGTACAGTCAGAACACCAGCAAGACAACATCGTGGCGAAAATCAGCGCCAAGAGCTCAAAAATAGATCGCATGAATCTCAATCTGAAATTACATGTGCTTGTAATTGATGATTCACCAGACATACACATTTTGCTTGGTTCTTATCTCGCCAAGATGGGATGCACTGTAGATGCCGCGGATACCGGCTATGAAGGTTTACGCATGATAGAAAACAAGCAATATGACGTGATCATCGTCGACAAACAAATGCCCGGCATGGACGGCATAGAAACGACGCGAAAATTAAGACAAGCTGGATTCAAGAATCCCATCATTGCGATGACCGCCGCCACCCTCAACAAAGACGAATCGAAATTCAAGGCAGCGGGATGTGACGCCTATTTGAATAAACCCATCAATGTATCGCTGCTTTCAGAGACCTTGTCTCGCTGGTCTAAATCCGACAAATCGGTCTAATCAACTAAGTCTAGGGACAGTCTGTTGCCACAGGGCAGAATTTGAACCAGTCAGTGTCACCAATTGTGGCTGATATTTTGTTGCGCGATTGTCCTTCTGAAACATTCAACAACAATTTCGTCGCACCGGTAATACTATTGTCCATTGGTTCACCGATATTCTTGTCATCTAGTTCTCCAATAATATTACCTATTTGCCCACCAGGAGAAGTCACATTCAGTAAATAATCTCCGCCGTTAATATACACATCAGTCATATTCAAATACACCATCTTGTCTCCTGGTGGAACTCTGAATTTAACGATATCAATGCCGATATCATTACCGTTCCCCAGAGCCGGTGCTCGAATGTTGCGCCGATAAAGAATATTACCAGCGCTGGAAAATACAGAAACAAATGGATAACCCAAGGCCGAATTCCAGCCTCGCATATTGACTTGGTATACCTCGGACGCAGGTATCTCTGTCACTTTCAGATTGTAGGTGGTTCCACCTTCTTTATAAGCACCGTTAACACTGACTGTTGCCCAACTTATGTTGTTGAAAATACAGTTCATGGTTTCACCCGGCATAACCAAGGTACTACAGGGGGTGCTGCCGGTACCTGAATTGGTATTTACATACACCTCGGTACGCCCGCTCACTCCTGATATCTCAACATTGTAAAACGACGTATATTTCACTTCAAAACCATAATAACTGGCAACTGAAGGACCAGTTGCAATCCCGTCAAAGTGTTGAGGACCGACCTGCCCACTGAGGCTAACCTCTGATACATCGCCAGTTAAAACACCTGCATCCCAGACTATTTCGTACTCAAAGAACGCCTGTAGCGTCATAGCAGAAAGATCCTGCTCACTGACCGATGGATTGATTACTTCTACATATAGATCCGAAAATGCGACTCTCCCATCCACCCGATCAACAAAATTCGTCGTACATTCGTCGGTAGTCTCCGCTGAACAGTCAACTGGAGTACCATTGATTTTATTATCGTTGCTATCAAAAGAATATGGTGTATAGGTGATGGCTTGTGTAAATGCCGCATCTGAGTACACCTTTATCTTCACATTGCTATTGTTACGATTATCGAGTTTTATCCAATATTTTCGCGCCGGATCAATACCGATTTTATAATAGTTTGAACCACCGCCAATTTGGAATTTCTTACGGAATGGCGCCATACCTAAGTCGATAGGGGCATTTATACTGCCTCGCACGACGTACGCCTCAGCATTAGTTGAGACAATTGAAAAATTAGAAGTCCCAACGGGACTGGCGCTGGCGCGATCAATGAGAAACACCAATTTACCAACTATCGGTGTTATCGAACAATTGATTCGTCGTGTGCACGAGGAATTCTCAATACTCATCTCGACATCAGCCCCGATAATCTGAAATTCGTAATCTAGCCCAGGGGCAACACCGAGTTCCAAACGAACCGTTTCCGTGCCAATTGGATACCCATCACCTAACACCAAACGAGAACTCGCTGGAACAGCCGTTGCAATCGCGTCACTCATGAGTAGTTCTGGCTCAACGACGGTGGCAAAGCTGCCTGTTAGTTGAAACTTCTCCGCATCTCCACAAATTCCGAGTAGTAGCTCAACTTTAGGGCATACATTTGCGGCAAAAACCCCCGTCACAAGACCATTATTTTGACTAAAGCTGTCAAGCATCAAATGCTCGGAACTCGCTAACCAAAGATATTCCTTTTGTACTTGAACAGGACTACCTTTAAATGTTTCAAGAGTCCAAAAACTATAATAAACAAACAGCGCAACAGCAGAAACGCCATCAGCTTTAGGCGCGAGAACGAGCACCACCTCCTCATCCTTGTTCGGATCTGCCCCTCTATAGCGCACAACCAAACCTGGTATCAAAGCTGGAGAGCCATAGCTCTTGGCAACAATTCCTGAGTTGTCCATAAAAGCTGATATAAGTAAGCCGCTATTGTTTATTTCACGAAGTACAGGGATAGCTACTGGATCAGTAATTGACGGTCCAGCAACGGTAAAGCTATCAACAAATTTGACTTCAACGGTTACTTCTACAGCGGCAGTAATTCTACCATCTGTATATGATCCGACTACAGTCACGTTCTTGCTTGGGCTGTTCAGTGTGATTGCTTTCAGTACAGACGCATCCAGCGGATCAATGAGAAGCGTCCCGTCATCCGAAGGTATGCTCCAGACCATTGCCGACGTAACTACAGAAATTTTGCCTTCGTCATTAACAATCGATGCCGGTATTTGAAAGACATCACCCACGCGAACAGTCACTTTATTTTGTACGGTTAGCTGGAGTTTATTCGCCGCGGAATTGCTTTGCTCCGTTGTGTTCTGATTTTGAGTGGATGTGGATGATGAATTTGAGATTGTGACAGGCGCATTTATAACAACATTCAACTTACCTGTGACGCTTTCATAGCTGGCAGTGATTTCCACTGAGCCGGTTACATCGTCACTGATAATCATTTCACCGCTATTCGTGACCACAACACCGGTTAAATCAGCACTCCACGTTGCATAGGCCGTAACATCCTTGGTAGAACCATCACTAAACTGGGCGGTAACGTGAAGTTGAACAGAGTCACCAGAAGTGAGCGCATCGACGGCCTGAATATTGAGCGACTCGGGTGTTTTTGTTGATTCAGATTCTGCCGTTGGAAGGCTGGTATCGGTATTGCCAGCATCCACATTGGCATCGACATCGGCGTTTAGTGTCAACTCACAACCAACTAATGAAAAAGCCATAAGAAATATGGCCAGAATATATCCCCACCCACGA
Organism: Gammaproteobacteria bacterium; assembly: GCA_029881255.1. NCBI lineage: Bacteria > Pseudomonadati > Pseudomonadota > Gammaproteobacteria > Gammaproteobacteria bacterium. The sequence goes on from JAOUMY010000013.1 coordinate 90,664, forward strand.
AACATAGCTATTCCCACTTGTTTTTGTGACTATACCGCCAAAATCCCGACAAAACCTTAATTTAGTCTTATATAAGTAGGGTTTGACCGGGGACAGAAGTAATTGTATCCAATTGACCTCCTTATTAAAGTCGAATCCAGGGAATTAGTCAAAACCGGCGTGGTCCACATATCTCGTAACAGGCAATTATCCGACTTTCGTGCTAGCTTTATAATTAATAGCAAGAAAAAGTCGTAAGAGGTTTCGGTTTCAGGACAAGACAAGGAGGTGCTGCTTGGAAGCACAAACGTCCCGCTTTGTCAGCCGCCTTACACGCAACACTGTGGCTATAATTCTTGCCGGGGGGCGCGGCTCCCGGCTAAAGCAACTAACGGATTGGCGGTCAAAACCCGCCGTACCGTTTGGTGGAAAATTTCGCATTATCGATTTTCCCTTATCTAATTGCGTTAATTCCGGCATTCGTCGTATTAGTGTCGTTACCCAATACAAATCTCATTCACTCATTCGTCACATACAAATGGGCTGGGGATTTCTGCAAGGACAACTGGGCGAATATGTAGAGTTATTACCTGCGCAACAGCGTATCGAAGAATCCTGGTATGCCGGAACAGCAGATGCGATTTACCAGAACCTGGATATTTTGCGTAGACACAAACCGGAGCTAGTACTCGTCCTGGCTGGCGATCATATCTACAAAATGGACTACGGTCCGATGCTGGCCTATCACGTGGAAAAAAAGGCTGACATGACGATTGGCTGCATAGAAGCCGATCTGGAAATGGCCAAATCCTTTGGCGTCATGAGCACAGAAAACGATGGTCGCATCGTTGCATTTAACGAGAAACCGGATGAACCAACACCGATGCCTGGTAAGCCTGAATGCGCGTTGGCCTCTATGGGAATTTACGTTTTCAATGCAGATTTTTTGTATGAGCATTTAATTGCCGATGCGGATAGCCCGGACTCCAGCCATGATTTTGGAAAAAATATCATTCCACGTTTGATCGAAAAGCAACGCGTCTTCGCCTATCCATTTCGCCATACCGAATCGGGTAAGCAAGCCTATTGGCGCGATGTCGGCACTTTAGATTCTTATTGGGAAGCCAATCAGGAATTAATTGGCGTGACGCCAGAACTGAATCTGTATGACAAGGACTGGCCGATCTGGACATATCAAAACCAGCTTCCACCCGCCAAATTCGTTTTCGACGATGACGACAGACGTGGCATGGCAGTTGACTCCATGGTATCAGCAGGCTGCATCATCTCGGGCGGACTAGTCAGGCATTCGCTATTGTTTTCACGCGTTATCGTCAATTCCTTTACGACGGTAAAAGATTCCGTCATTCTGCCCGATGTCGTCATTGGCAATCACTGCCGTTTGACCAAGGTCGTGTTGGACAAAGGTTGTATTATTCCAGATGAGACCGTTATCGGTGAAGATCTGGAAGAAGACCGCAAACGCTTCGAAGTCAGCCCCGGCGGCGTCGTGCTCGTGACGCCTGATATGCTTGGACAAAGGACGCATCATGTCAGATAAGTCGATTCGCGTTGTTCTGTGCTGGCACATGCATCAGCCTTACTATTACAACGGCGAGTCTGGTAACTACATTTTGCCATGGACATATCTGCACGCGACCAAAGATTATATCGACATGGCAAATATCATCGCTAATCAGCCTGGCGCCAAGGCCGTTATCAATTTTGCGCCGATTTTGCTGGAACAACTCGACGATTACACTAAACAGATCAACGCTTACGTAGACAGCGGCAAACAAATCAACGATCCATTGTTGATGCAGTTGGTTGCTAATGACATCCCTACTAGATCTGAAGAACAAAAAACATTAATCGCGGCCTGTCTACGCGCCAATGACACCCACCTGATCAATCGCTACCCGGTATTTAAGGGACTGGCTGAAATGGGTCGCAGCGCACTAAAAGACCCGAAGCTACTACCCTATCTGCAGGCGCAATTTTATTTTGATTTGCTGACCTGGTATCACATTGCCTGGCTGGGTGAAACCGTCAAACGCGAAAACAAGGTCGCGCGCGCGCTAATCGAACGTGCCAGCCAGTTTGGCGTTGAAGAACGTCATCAACTATTACTGCTCATACGCGATATTATAAACAGCATAATTCCAAAATACCGCGCCCTCGCCGCACAAGGTCAAGTCGAGTTAGCCTTTTCGCCCTACGCCCATCCGATTATTCCTCTCATGCTGGATTTCGGCAGCGCACGCGACGCAATGCCGAATGTAAAACTGCCTAAACATGACTGTTACCCCGGTGGAGAGGAACGTTGTGCCTGGCATTTCAAGCAAGGGCTGAAATCTTTCGAGCAACACTTCAATCATCGTCCTCGTGGTTGCTGGCCGTCTGAAGGAAGCATCAGCGCCGAGACTTTGCGTCTTTGTGAGAAATTCGAGATCGAATGGGTTGCCAGTGGCGAAAGCGTTATGCGCAACAGTATTGGCCAGAGCCCTGCGATTATGCATTTGCTCGAGGGCCATTGCCTGCATCGCCAATTTCACCTGAAAGACAATAATGTCAGTCTTTTCTTTCGCGATGATGGATTGTCAGACCTGATAGGTTTTACCTATTCAAGCTGGCACGCCAACGATGCAGTAAACAATCTCATTCACCATCTGGAAAATATTGCCGAGGCCTGTGAATACGATGCCGACACTATCGTGCCAATTATTCTTGATGGTGAAAATGCGTGGGAGTATTACCCGGAAAACGGTTTTCATTTTCTCAGCGCACTTTACGCCAAGCTTGTTCAACATCCAAGATTAAACCTGTGTACTTTTTCGGATTGTATAGACGCCGCTACCGGGCGCATGCAACTGGACAAGATTGCCGCGGGAAGTTGGGTATACGGTACTTTTTCCACCTGGATAGGTGAAAAGGACAAAAACAACGGGTGGGACTTACTGGTATCGGCAAAACAAACTTTCGATAAGGTTGTCAGCAACCGGAAACTGAGCGCAGAGCAACAAGAGGCCGCCGAAAAACAACTCGCAATATGCGAAGGTTCAGACTGGTTTTGGTGGTTTGGAGACTACAATCCGGCAGATTCGGTAAAAAGCTTCGAGCAACTTTTTCGCGTACAACTGACAACACTTTATCACTTACTTGGGGAAGAAGTACCACAAGAGCTCAATCAAGTCATCAGCAGCGGCAGCGGCGCGCCAGCAGCTGGTGGGGTGATGAGACCTGGACAAGAAGGACATCCACATTAGTTCCAGCACACAACGTTGTAGCGGCATTCTATTACATCTGAGTTCGCTGCCAGGCAATCCTTTGGGCGGAGAACTTGGAGACGAAGCCTTTTCTTTTGTCGATTTCCTACACGAAACCGGTCAGAGTCTCTGGCAAATGTTGCCTGTTGGTCCGACTCACGGTGACCTTTCGCCCTATCAGGCCTTGTCATCGCATGCGGGCAATCCGGTATTTGTTTCTTTGACGCCATTACAGGAAGCTGGCTTTCTACACACTATTGGACATCCCGGCGCGTATGAAGATGTATTGCAATTCAAGAGACGCTGTATTGCCTCGGCTTGGACGGCGGTAACACAACAGCTTAACAATGAATGGATGGATGCGTTTGATACCTTTTGTGACGGCCAGACATGGCTACACGACTATGCGCTTTTTATTGCACTGCGAAACCAACATGGTCATCAGTCCTGGACGGATTGGCCAGAGCCATTTAGAAGTCGCGACCAACAGGCACTCAAATCGTTTTACCAGCAACACCAACAGATCGTTGATGCGATCAAATTTGAACAATATTTATTTTTCACCCAGTGGCAAAAACTCAGAGACTATGCCAGCAAAAAGAATGTTCAACTGCTAGGCGATTTACCTATCTTCGTCGCCCATGACAGCGCCGAGGTTTGGTGCCGACCAGAGCTGTTTCTCCTCGACGAACAGGGCAAGCCCACCGAAGTCGCCGGTGTACCGCCCGATTATTTTTCTGAAACCGGTCAACGTTGGGGCAACCCTTTATACAATTGGCAGGAAATTCAAAAACAATCTTTTCAATGGTGGATAGAACGCATAGAAACGCAGCTACAGCTTTTTGATAAGGTGCGTATTGATCACTTTCGGGGATTCGAAGCGTTTTGGGCCATTCCGGCAACAGAGGAAACAGCCATCAATGGACAGTGGCGCAAGGCACCAGGCGAGGAATTATTTACTGCACTTCAACAACACTTTTCGATGCCGTTACCGTTGATAGCGGAAGATCTCGGTATTATTACGCCGGAAGTGGATGCCTTGCGTAAACGATTCAAATTGCCCGGCATGAAGATATTGCAATTCGCCTTTGGTGGTCAGCCGGACAATCCCTATTTACCACACAACCATGAGAAAAACGCCGTGGTGTATACCGGCACTCATGACAATAATACGACGCTCGGCTGGTATAAAAGTTTGCCAGAAAATGAAAAGCGTCACGTTCATGAATACCTGTTTCAAAGCGAAGAACCTATCAACTGGCTTTTGATAAAAGCAGCGGCGGCCTCGGTGGCAAACACCTGCATTCTACCGTTGCAAGACGTGATGGGTTTAGATGGACTTCATCGAATGAATACGCCAGGTACCACTGAAGGTAACTGGCGTTGGCGTTTTGATTGGTCGCAGCTCGGCGCGAAAGAAAAAACGAAACTAAAGACACTGACCCAGGTATACGGGCGCTTGAGAATGTTCCCGTTATGATTTTTCGCGTTGCTGCAACATGGCAGTTAACACTTCAGCCAATTCTTCTTTAGTAAGATGCTCGAGACGTGGATCGCTGCAGATGTCATCGAGATACATAGCCAGTACCTGATGGGCGACGACTGCCTTTTCCACCGCCATTTTTATATTATTGATATCCGCTTCGCTGATGCGCGATGCTTTGGGGAAAGGAATGACCTGACTCACGTGCAACCTCTCAGACTGTTGATTTAGTTATGTGCAGAAAGCTTAACACGGGAATTCTGAAGTGCAACTGAGGGTTAAAAGTAAATTCCTGAGAAGGCCTGGATACAGGTAAGTCAATGCCCACTACGCACCAATTTGGGTAAATCCCGGCGCATACCCATGGCCTGTTGTATAAACAACTGCTTCAGCGGCGGCACGCTATTGGCCAGGTTCAAACCCATATTACGCAGCACAGACAAGGGCTTGATCTCATTGGAAAACAGCCGTTTAAACCCATCCATAGCCGACATCATCATGACATTGTCCGCCTTGCGCCCACGTTCGTAGCGACGCAACACGCTCAGTTGTCCAATATCTTTGTGCGCGTTCGCCGCGTCCATTAAGACCTCGGCCAACAGGGCGGCATCAAGAAAACCCAGGTTTACCCCCTGGCCGGCCAGCGGGTGGATGGTATGGGCCGCATCCCCAACCAGAACCACGCGATCTCGAACGTAGTCCCGCGCATGCTGAAGACTCAAAGGGAAAGCGGCGCGTTTGCCTATGGCAACCACCTTGCCCGGCCCTTGTTCGCCTATCGCTGTATTTAATTCATCAATAAATGTCTGTTCATCCAATCCACAAAGGCGAACGCTTTCGTCCTGTGTCGTTGACCAAACGATGGAACAGTGTTTTTCGTCCAGTGGAAGAAAGGCCAAGGGACCGGTGGGCAAAAAGCGTTGCCACGCAGTTTCCTGGTGAGTCTCTTCAAGCGTCACCGTAGTGACTAATCCATTTTGTTGATACGACCAACCGATGGTGTCGATATCGGAGCAATCGCGTATCCACGAACGCGCACCGTCGGCACCGACGATGAGTTTCGCGCTTAGTTGCGTATCGTCATTCAACTCAAGCGTCACGCCATCGATATTTATGTTCAGCGATTGGGGACGTACACCAAAACGCAGATCCACTTGCGGCAGCGTGTGTAGCTGATCAATGATCGCTCCCTGTATCACGCGATTTTCGATGATGTGGCCAAGACAGGCTTCGCCCACATCGGCGCAATCGAAATGAATTTCTCCGCTTCCCGTGGCGTCCCACACATGCATCTTCTGATACGGGAAGCAACGCCGTTCCACAATGCGATCCCATGCACCAATCTTGTTTAATAGCGTTTGCGACGCCTTGGTAATCGCACTGACACGCAACTCGTATTCATCATAAGGCCACGTTACATCAGGTTTGCCCGCGTCCAGGAGACAGATCCTCAACCGGCTGTTGCCTATCGCCGCTGCCAGGGCACCACCGACCATACCCGCGCCAACGATGATGACGTCATATTCGTTTTTCATAGCGGCAATCCTCGTGATAAACGCGGCAGACGCCCCGCCATGCCCATGGTTCGTCTTGTCAGAAAATGTTTGAGCGGTGGTACAAGATCGGTAACCAACAAGCCTTTGCTGCGCAAATGTGCCAATGGCCCCCATTGATTGGAAAACACACGCGCCACCGTATCCGTAAAACCAATAACGCCCATGTGGTCCCGCTTACGCGCAACTTCATAGCGCTTGAGGACGGCGTCGCTACCAATGTCTTCGCCCTGCCGTGCCGCATTCACTACTACCTCTGCCAGGGTCGAAACGTCACGAATACCCAGATTGAATCCCTGACCAGCAACCGGGTGCAGAGTGTGCGCGGCGTTGCCAATAATCGCCACGCCGGGGCGGATATGTTCTTTAGTTTTTAACATTACCAGCGGATAGGCGTGACGCTTCGCCACACGGGTAAACGCACCCAGGCGATAACCAAAACGATCTGTCAGCAAGGACAAAAACGCGTCGTCTTCCAGGGCCATCACTCCATCCACATCGGCATCACGAGTGGTTAACACCAGTGAACAACGATTCTCAGACATAGGCAATAAGGCCATAGGGCCGCCAGGTGTAAAACGTTCGTAGGCGACATTATTGTGTTTGTAGGCGGGAGTCACCGTGCTGATAATCGCGGTCTGGCCATATTCCCAACGATTGACGCCGATATCTAATAACTTGCGCACCTGCGAATTGCCGCCGTCAGCGCCGACCATTAAACGAGTGCGGATCTTGTGTACGCCATCATTGAGCGCAATCCCCAGCTCCAAGCCATCGCTGTGATATTGAATAGATTCCAGCTTGGCGGGACAAAGCAAACTCACATCCTCGCAGCTATTCAAACGCTGCATGAGCGCGCCACCAATTACACGGTTCTCGATGACGTAGCCTAGCGCATCAACGTCTTCTTTGTGTGCATCAATACGCGTCACGCCGAATTGTCCCTGATCGGAGATATGAATCTCCTTAATCGCCGTCGACTCATCCCGCATTTCTCGCCATAGACCGATGCTGTCGAAAATTTTGTGACTGCCATAGGCCAAAGCAATACTGCGTGCATCGTAGCTAGGCTGTTGGTCAGAACGAAAGGGAAACGCTTCAACCACGGCAATACGCAAACCCTGCCCGGAAAGCGCAATCGCCATGGTCGCGCCCACCATGCCACCACCGATTATGCAAACATCGAATTGTTCTTGGGAATTCATCGCGCCATCAATGCCTCAATCTCATCGACCTCCTTGGGGACATCTTCGGTCAACACCTGGTTACCCTTCTTCGTCACCAGTACATCGTCTTCAATGCGTATGCCTATGCCCCACCACTTTTTGTGCACGCCTTTCGTGCCGTGGGCGATGTATAAACCCGGCTCAACTGTCAGCACCATGCCCGGCTCCAGTTTGCGCCACTTGCCATTGATGCGATATTCGCCGACGTCGTGCACATCCATTCCTAACCAGTGCCCGGTGCGATGCATATAAAACTTTCGATAGGCCTGTTTCTCGATCAAGGTTTCTATTTTGCCTTTGAGCAACTTCAATTTGACCAGCCCTTTGGTCAACACACGGACAGCAGTTTCATGGGGTTTATTCCAATGATTTCCCGGGCGCACCTCTTTTATGGCTGCATAATTGGCATCTAGCACTAATTGATACAGTTGACGTTGTTCTGGGGAAAAACGACCGTTTACAGGAAAGGTACGGGTGATATCCGAGGCATAAAAATTCAACTCTGCGCCGGCATCGATGAGTAGCAAGTCTCCATCATGCAGCGCATCGCTGTTTTCCACATAGTGCAGAATGCACGCATTATCTCCTCCGCCAACGATGGAGTTATACGCTGTTTCACAACCGTGTTTTCGAAAGACATGCAGTAATTCAGCCTCGACTTCGTATTCGAACAAATTGGGCTTGCATGTCTGCATCGCACGACAGTGTGCTTCGGCAGAAATTCTTGCCGCCTTGTGCATGACTTTGGATTCGGCTGGACTTTTAATCAAACGCATTTCATGCAATACACTTTCGAGACTGATCAAGTGCTGTGGCGCATGAACGCCAGAACGCGATAACCGACGCACGCCGTTTATCCATTTAATCATGCGCGTATCAAAATCCTGATCATTGCCGAAACTGACGAAAACTTGATGACGATCCTGCAATAATTGCGGAATTAATTCATCTGCCTTGTCGATGGGCCAGGCTTCATCGGCTTCCAGCGTCTTGGGTGCAGCCTTCACTCCCACTCGACGTCCCGTCCAGGTTTCCATTTCCGGGTTTTTTTCGCGGCAGAAAATGATGAATTGTCCTTCCTTGCGACCAGGGACGAACACCGCGATGGCTTCTGGTTCTGCAAATCCAGTTAAATAATAGAAATCACTATCGGGGCGATAGGCATAATCAGCGTCGCGATTACGAATTTTTTCCGGTGCCGCCGCGACTATCGCAATTGACTGTTTACCGATGCGGCGCATTAACTCTTTACGACGACGTTTAAACTCAGCAGGTTTGAAATGCATAGGCTTAATCAGTGTAAGGTTGGCGGCTGTTCGTCCGGCTCAGCCTGATTGAATTCGGTATAGACCAACATTGAACCCACACGCAAATACTCCACAACTTCTGAATAGGCTCGTTCATTTTGTTCCTCGTCCTGGTCCGGGTCATATCCGGCACGGGAGATTTCAAGAAAGTCCTGAACGACTTCACCAACTTCTCCGGGCAGGTTTTCCACATTACTAACACCAGCAGCACTCATGCCGTAAAGGAACCCCTGACACCAGGACGATAAGTCGGCGATACGATCGCCTAAGTCCAATTCGTCATCTGGCAACAGTATTTCAAATTCATAATTACCATCAGCAAACTGTTGGCGAGTGGTTTCATAAAGACTTTGCAGAAGATCACGCGCCTCGGCCGCGAGTATGTTTCCAGGATCCTGGTCGCCCAAAACGTGTTCAATCCACAGCGTGGCATCCAGTTCGCGCGCCACGCACAGCATGCCACAAAGTTGTCCGTGGGCCTCAGCCGCCTCAACGTCGGCATTTGCGCGCAATAAACACTGCTCTATCTCAGTGTGCGTCAAATTATCTTTGTGCGTCAAAATTCGTCCAATATTGCTTCGTATGTATTGATGATCATGCGGTAGAGCCGCCCATTGATCTGTATGTGGCCGCCACGTGGTTCGCGCAAACGCAAATTCCCCTGTGAATCCGATAACCCCTTGATACCAAACTGCTTATCCTCAATCATCTGACCAAGTAATTGAGCCAGTTCCTGTACAGGAATCGACCCGGTATTATCCACAATCCGGCAGGTTTTACCATTCTGCGCCTTGTCTTCGACGATTATAGCTTCAGGTGAATACTCACTTTTAGGAAAAACTGGCAAGATTCTGGAATCCCTATCATTTTCAGTCATACAAACCAGGCTTTCTGTAGCGGGGATAACATGCTAGCATTTAACGTGTTCCTGATAAAACAGGAATCGAAATTTGTCGAAAGGTAGGTGTCATGGAATTAATCACCAGTCAGTTGTCAATGGACTTTGATGATGTGGGGGTGAACGACCTGGAGGAAACTGTACAGCAGTTGCTTTCACTCTGTCGTCGTTTGCAAGAAGAAAATATTGCGCTGCGAACACGCGAGGAAGAACTTACAAAAGAACGTGATATCTTGCTGGAGCGCAATGTCATGGCGAAAGAACGGGTAGAGTCAATAATAACTCGTCTGAAAGACATGGAACTTGAGGATTAGAGAGAATGGCAGCGATCGCGGTGAATGTGCAGATCCTGGGCAAGGAGTACAGAGTTGCCTGTCAGGACAGTGAACGAGATGAACTGATTTCATCGGCAAAATTACTCGATGAAAAAATGCGTGAAGTTCGCTCATCAGGGAAGGTGGTCGGAACAGAACGTATTGCAATAATGGCGGCACTAAATTTGTCACATGAGTTATTGCAATACAAACTGGCAGACAAGGAACGAAGTCGGGCGCTAAGGTCCCGAATGCAAGGTCTGCAGCAGAAAATTGAGGTAGCGCTCGATGAAAGACAGAAATTATCAGCGTAACCGCACCGGTTTAAAAGGTTTGGCGCTCTCTGGTATTCAGGTAAGTACCTCGAATATTTCTTGAGCCGATAAATCACTCTCCGGGGACTAAATTCTGGCATTGTGTGCATGTCCGCTCGACGGAAAGCCTAATATGTCAGTCGCTGTCCCCAAGCTGAACTCCAGGGTTCAAGGAGAGCGAGGACTACGGAATTTCCGGAGAGTGCCATCTATTATGAATCTTCATTATCTTCCTGGATAAACCTTCTTGTTGTGACTTCAAAAAATGACATCCGCAAACAGGTACGTCTGTTGCGCCGATCCCTGTCAGTAGATGATCGCCATCAACACGCGGCATCGCTTTATCAGCACTTTCATCGTCATCAGTTTTTTCGCAATAGCCAACGTATTGCCATGTATCTCAGCAATGACGGCGAGTTGGATTTAACTCCGCTGATACTACGCGCGTTTGGATTAAAGAAACGTGTTTTTCTGCCCGCATTACACAAGCCAGGTTACGACCGCATGGTCTTCATTCGATACACAAAAAAAAGCCCCATGCGAAATAATCGCTTCGGTATCGCCGAACCTCGCTATCAAAACAGAACTACCATTACGCCACGCAGCCTGGATCTGGTACTGATGCCGCTGGTCGCCTTCGATAAAACGGGCAACAGACTCGGCATGGGCGGTGGATTTTATGACAGAACCTTTGCCTTTCTTGGCACCCGCAAACATTGGCACAAACCGCGATTGATTGGTGTTGCCTATGACTTTCAACTAATCGACGACATTCCTCACGAACCCTGGGATGTTCCACTCGACGGTGTAGTAACACCGACCACGTTTTACGCATTTAAAAAATGAGAGGTAGTGTTTTAAAAATGAAGTATTGGCTAATGAAGTCCGAGCCTGATGTATTCAGCATTGATGATCTTAAAAACAGACCTGACAGCACCGAACACTGGGACGGCGTTCGCAATTACCAGGCGCGAAATATGATGCGTGATGACATGAAAGTTGGTGACAAGATTTTCTTTTATCATTCCAATTGCGATATTCCCGGCATAGTAGGCATCGCCAAGGTGGCGAAAGAGGCCTATCCAGACTTCACCTCCTGGAATCCGGAAAGCAAGTATTACGACCCCAAAAGTTCAGAAGAAAACCCACGCTGGTTTATGGTCGATGTTCAGTTTGTAAAAAAATTCAAGCGCACTATTAGTCTTAGCGAACTAAAAGATGATCCGGCGCTGCAGGAAATGCCGTTAGTGCGCAAGGGCAATCGTCTATCCATCAATCAGGTATCAGCGGCTGAATGGGAGCATATACTTGATTTGGAATAACACATAAACAATAGGAATCGATATGACGCTGGGTAAGCTAATTCAATTTCTCAATCAGAACACCGATTATCCCTATGCCACCGGCGATGGCAATGCGCTGCGGCACGCACTAGACGGGAGCCACCCCCACGCGCTAATCGGTGAACTACTGAAAAGCATTGCACAACACTGCGCCTGCGGAGATGAAAACTGCCTGCTAGCGCGCGAGCAAGTCGTGCTTGCACTCGGGCCAATTCGCTTAAAGTACATGGCCGACGACGCCCCTGCGGAGGGCTTTCGTTTAATTGAGAAAAGCATATGCGCCATTGACGACGCTTTCAATCAGGAAGCACTACGACTAAAGGGATAAGCCATGTACTGGAACGCCATATGCGAAGACATCAGCAAAACCACTGGGCGAACGTTCGCGATAACATCCAAGCACAGCGTCGGTGGTGGAAGCATAAATGACGCCTGGTGTCTTGACAGTGGCGATCGTCAGTTTTTCGCGAAAATAAATGCTGAACAGCGATGTGAAATGTTCCACGCCGAAGCAGAAGGTTTACTCGAACTCCGATCCGCAGACGCTATACGCGTTCCGCAACCGATATGCTGGGGGAAGACCAGGGGAGCGAGCTATATCGTAATGGAATTTATTGACGAAGGCACTCGCGGATCACAGGTTTTACTCGGGCAACAACTCGCCGCATTGCACCACCATACAGGAAAACAATTTGGCTGGCATAGAGATAACACCATCGGCTCAACACCACAAGTTAATACGCCTGCAAATGACTGGCTGACATTCCTGCGTGATCAAAGACTGGGCTTTCAACTAGAGCTTGCTGCAAGAAATGGTTACACGGGCCGCATGACAAAAGACGGCGATATTTTATTGGACAAACTATCGCATTTCTTCGATGGCTATCAGCCGGAAAAAAATCTGTTGCACGGCGATCTTTGGTCGGGAAACTATCGTTTCGATCGCGAAGGCAATCCGGTTATTTTTGATCCGGCCGTCTATTACGGTGATCGGGAAGCCGACATCGCCATGACGGAATTATTTGGCGGATTTGGCGCTGAATTTTACGCCGCTTATGATGAGGCTTACCCGCTGCACGTTGGTTATAACATCCGTAAAACCTTATACAACCTCTACCACATCCTGAATCACCTGAATCTATTTGGCAGTGGTTACCAGGGGCAGGCCGAGAGAATGATTTCCAGTTTGCTGGCAGAAGTACGCTGACTACAAACCGGAATTGAAACCAGAAGAATCCAGACCAGATGAATCACCAGCAGATTCGAAATATGCCTTCTGCTGATCCAGTTGAATATTTTTTTCCTCAATCTTTTTCAAAGACTGTCTCAAGCTAATAGCCTGGGTCTGGATAATCCGATCTGCGCGTTTAACAATCAGATAAAGACTTGTGTAGAGCAACAATAGAAGTATAACGATAAAAAAGAATGCAAAGGTTTGTCTGTTCTTAACCTCGGCGAATTGATCGGTAACATCGAAATAAACTTCAATGACCCCTGCCACACCCATTCCACCCACGTCGAAATCACGTATTGGCAAATAGCTAGACACCACATCGCGATTAAACAGCTCACCACTCACCGCGCTGAATTTTTCGCGATGCGAAAGCTCACTGATCACAAGCGCAGTTTTTGCCGCGACGCTGCCGCCATAGTCTGCGGGTTTCTGTACCGCAAGCTGGCTGAAGTCAGTAGAGTAAATGGTTTTCCCGTTCAGGTCGAAAATCTTTACTTTCAGGATCGGTGTTTTATCGATGTAGCTCAACACCAGTTGATTGGTTGCCAGGAGTTTGGGATGTACAGACAATTCGTCTTTGTTTAGCTTGGACGCTACCGGGGCAAATTTACGAAACTCGGGCCATATGGTATTTGACACAGCCTGGGTTAACACAACATTGGCTTGTTCACCGTGAGAAATCAGGGTTTGAATCGTCTGTTGACGATAGGTAAAGAACAGCAACATCGCGACAATTGATATCAACACCAGAGACGTTCTTGAAAAATACTTTACGAGAGGAAATAGCTTTGTATTGCGATTTGCTGTTCTCATAGCCCTGTAAAACATTCAGCTAATAAGACTCGGTATCGGCCTGCTGGTAGTAGTATTTAGAAAAACAAACAAATATTCCGCTATTTATTACAAAATGTTAATGTTCTCCAGCTACCACTAGGTCGCAAACGCCTATCCCTGTTTGCAGAGCCATTCAAAACCGATCAGGCAAACACCTGTTGTGATAACAACAATTAATCTTTCCTAGAAAAACTTTTCATATGCTTAGCGACAAATTGAGACCTAGTATTAATTCACCATACCGTACAAATTCTGCTGAGGGAAACAACATGGATATTGACCTTGAGCCCGTAGTCGACAACTGGTATCTGCACCTGGATAAAGGACAAAATTTCCGGGTCATTGCCGTCGACGATGTTATAGGTGTAATAGAGATTCAACACTTTGATGGTGATATCGAAGAAATCACTTTTGATGACTGGGCAGAGCTGGAAATCGAACTCAGCGAAGAACCCACAAACTGGGCGGGGGCCCTGGACATCGCCGAACCAGATGACTACGGAACCGAGATTACCGATACCGCAGACGACGACTGGTTAGACCCCATACAGGAAGTAAAAAAACCTACCAAGGCCCATCCAGCAACCTGGTAGTGACTTTTGTAAAAACCGGCGTCCTTTGTTTGCAGTCATTGAATGCGACACGATACTGTGCACAACGCCACTCAACATCCAGAAACAAAGGACACCTTAAATCTCAGCCTCATGCCGGCTCAGATTCGATTTTCCGCCGGGACTTTTTTGTTGCATGCAGAATAGGTACCGGTGATTCCAGCCAATCACGAGGCCCTATCAACGAACAGTGCTGCTCATTGCCGATCACCTTGAGATCATGCGTAACTGCCTTTCTTAACTCTATAAAATTTGGTACCAAACCTTTGTCGCGAAAACGACGGAGATTTTTTGCCAGTGAAAACGTGAATGCGCCGTGCGGAACACTGCCATGAGTGTATTCATAGGCATATTCGTTTTCTTTGCACGCGTAAAACAATATCGGCATATATGGCCCATTATGTTCCTGTTCTTTTCGAACGGCGCGGAACCGTTCTTGATCCAATGTGCGTAACCGTGTTGCAGTACCAAGACTTCTGCGCAATTGTTTATCCAAGCCTTCGATACGTTGTGTAAAAGCACTGTCTGCTGTCTTTTCTTTCATGGCGCGTTCCAGCCAAAGCTGTTCCTTCTCATGCCACACCAGAGAACGGTGACGCACATCATCAGGCGGACTCACGCCACGCACGCGCGCCGAACCGCCGCGAGTTAAACCACCCGAATGACAACAATCGAACACCGACATGAATTGTGTTTCATAAGGTAGTTGTGAATACATTTCGTAAAATTGATCATCGGTAAATGCTTTTTCGTCGCTCCAGTCAAAGTCATAAGGCACTAAGGATTCGTCCATACGATCAACCTTATCACCTTCGCCGTAGCTTGCCAGTTGCGCCCCATGACCACTGTAATAGAAGACACGTTTATCTCCAGGCCGCGCATCGTCAAGCAACCACTCCAGACGATCGGCTATTCCTTTGCGCGTTGCACGACTATCCAGGACCATACGAATATTTTCTGCGTCAAATCCGATACCTTGCAAGGTCGCGCTCATCAAGTAACTATCATTGACACATCCTTCCAGACACATGTCGCTATCCGGATATTGATTAAGTCCTACGATTAAGGCGCGATGCATGGGCTTGCGCGATCGACCGATTATTCCACGCACGCGTTCAGGTAACTCAGACATAGCGACTTCAGGTTGCGCATAAAGTGACGGCTGTATCTTTTCCAGAGCAACTTGTTGCCATACCGTTCCTATCGCATTCTTGTGTGACAGATAGTGACTTGCGGAATGATCGGCTATTCCAGGAATATCAAAATAGGTTTCCACTTGGGTAAAGCCATCATCGTGTAAACGCAATGGCGCAGTAAACACATCGTCTTCCTTATTGAACAGGTGATACCAGTGCTTTGCCTGTGTCAAGGGCATGATACGTCCGGCCCGAAAGCTTCCAGCGACAAAGGCATTTCCTATTTGCGACCCAAGTGAGACAAAAATCCGATCATTAATGCATTCACGCGTCGATGGATGCGTGAACGTGTCGTATGACACCAATGAACCAAGACTATGTGCACAGACAACGTCGGGATTGAACTCTTCCACACGCCCAATCAAACGTTTGCGCGTTTGCTCTCTCAATACCTCGTTTTCCACCCACTGCACCACCATGCCGGCTGTCCAGCGCAGACCTCCGTCCATTCCCCGTCGCCGATTAAACAAACTCGTGACGCCGTTTTTAAGCAGCTTGCTCATTGCCTGAACGGCATCAAATGCGCTGACCGGGTGAGCCGCAAAGATATCGTCGTAATAAACGAAACGCACGTCCAATTCCACTTCGTTTGCCGTTGCGCTGACTGCCTGACTGATTGCAGTTTCCCATTCCTTTTCCCAGGCTCCTCCCGGGGAATGTTTTCCTACACCATGAACACACAAGACTTTAACTTTAGGCCTGCTCATAATCGACTCCTTCGAATGCCGTTTATGTTGCCGCCGATTAGAAAGGAAAATATTTGATGCTAAACGTAACGAAACCGAAACACACCCGAAGGATGGCGGCTTATTTGGGAGCTAACGATTCTTTTCCCGCATTCGTAGCTGAGCACATCAAGGAAAAAGAAATATTCGAGAACACAATAGATTTATTTGCTGCCGCGCGTAAAAATCAAACCCTCACCAACACCTGGCAGTATTGAGCAGGTTATACAGACTGTCAATAATGCAAACCGGCTACATTCCCAGTTCAACTGGTTCGCGACTTTTGCGCAGGCGGCGCGCAAACAATTCCAATTCGCTCGCCAGTTCTGAAAACTCTTGTCTTAACGACTCTGCGATTATTGACTGCAATCGTTCAAAATCACTGCGATGCAAATAGTCACGCGCGTCCGTACGCAATCCGTCTCGAAATCTTTGCGTAATGGTTTCGGCAAGTTGATTAAAGTCTTGGGACATATTTACTCCTTTCCGTGCGTGTCGATTGGTAGCCCTTGAATCACAGCGAAAGACAAAACGCTGGATTCACTGGCCGACAGAGCAGAACTCACCAAAAAATATCTTTATAAGTGCCTAGTACATATCTACAAACGAACAGCATCAAACCTGCGAAGACAGGCTTTTCGGACCACAACGTTAAACTAGTGGAGAATGCCTTTTGTAACTATAGACCATCTGGAATCAGACCCAATTTATGCGTAAGGCCCTATTCGTGCTGAATTGTTTCTAGCACCCAGGGTCAAACCTTTTAAATGTGACGTATTTCTGTACCGGATAAACACAAAACGCACTAAATAAGCTAAGGTGGCTTACGGGAGGCGCCGAAAACATAGCAGGGCCTAGTGCGTTTCCATCAATTTATAGGTAGAATGCGCGGTTCCCTGTGAGATTAGCGGAGCACATGAAACAAAAGCTATATATCAAAACCTTTGGCTGTCAGATGAACGAGTATGACTCCTCCAAAATGGTGGATGTGCTCGACCAGGCCTACGGAATGGACCTGACCGCTGATCCCGAACAAGCCGATATCCTCCTGTTAAACACCTGTTCTATAAGAGAAAAAGCCCAAGAAAAGGTATTTTCCCAGCTAGGCATGTGGCGTGAGATGAAAGAAGCGCGCCCGGAACTCATCATTGGTGTTGGCGGCTGTGTCGCCAGCCAGGAAGGTGCGGCCATCCGCGAACGGGCCCCCTATGTTGACCTGGTATTTGGCCCACAGACTTTGCATCGTCTGCCGCAAATGGTCGATGAAGTCCGTCAGGAAAGACATGCGGTAGTTGATATATCCTTTCCGGAAATTGAAAAATTTGATCACCTACCAGAGCCACGTGCCGAAGGCCCCACAGCATTTGTATCCGTGATGGAAGGCTGTAGTAAATACTGCACATTTTGTGTTGTACCCTATACCCGTGGCACCGAAATAAGCCGCCCTTTTGACGATGTAATTGCTGAAGTGGCGCAACTGGCGACCCAAGGGGTAAGAGAAGTCAATTTATTGGGACAGAATGTAAATGCTTACCGTGGTCGCACCCATGATGGTGAGCTGGCAGATTTAGCCTTATTGATCCACTACATAGCATCTATCGACGGCATCGATCGCATTCGTTTTACGACCTCACATCCGGTTGAAATGAGCGACTCCCTGATCCAGGCCTTTGCCGATATCCCTGAACTGGTCGGGCATTTGCATTTACCTGTTCAGAGTGGTGCAGACAGGATACTCGCTTTGATGAAACGCGGTCATACCGCCATAGAGTACAAATCAAAGATACGTCGCCTAAGAGAAGCGAGACCCGAACTCAGCCTTTCTTCGGACTTTATCATTGGTTTCCCCGGCGAAACCGACGCCGATTTTGAAGCCACCATGAACCTCATTGCCGATATCGGCTTCGATCACTCATTCAGCTTTATATATAGTGCCCGCCCCGGTACCCCAGCGGCCAGTCTGCCCGACGATGTTCCCCTAGACGTAAAAAAACAGCGCCTAGCTATCCTGCAGACACGCATCAATCAAATGGCAGCGGAAATCAGCGCCTCGATGGTTGGCACTGTACAAAAAGTCTTGGTCGACCGTCCTTCGCGCAAAGATCCGAACCAGGTCGCCGGGCGCACAGAAAACAATCGCGTCGTCAATTTCGACGCCGATCCCTCTTGTATAGGGACATTTGTTAACGTCAGAATTACTGAAGCTTTACCCAATTCACTGCGCGGCGAGTTTATCAGCTCCGGTGAAAAGGCCACGACTTCTTCCACAACCATAGGTGTGACTGCTTGAGCGCAATTCCGAAGCTATTAAAAGGTCAACAATTGGCATCTCTCGACATCCTGCTCGAACCCGTCGACAACAACCGACTCGCAAATCTCTGCGGACAATTTGATCAACATCTACAACAGGTGGAAAAGCGCCTGAATGTGGAGATCAACCACCGCGGTAATGCGTTTCGTATTATCGGGAACAATGGTTCTACGCATAAGGCGGCGGCGATTCTGAAAAGCATGTACGATGAGACCGTAGAAACTGAACTCAATCCCAAGCATGTGCAGGTAATGCTACAGGAATCCGGAATCGAGAATATGCTAGAGAAGAACCCTACTGAGGAAAATCGCAACGGGCAATTAGCTCTACGCAGTAAGACCATACAGACGCGTGGAAAAAATCAGTGCGAATATATCAAACGCATTCAGAAAAACGATATTAGTTTTGGCATAGGCCCTGCCGGCACAGGCAAGACCTATTTGGCGGTAGCTGCTGCGGTCGATGCGCTGGAGAATGACCGCGTGCGTCGGCTTATCCTTGCCCGTCCAGCCGTTGAGGCTGGCGAGCGTCTGGGTTTTTTGCCAGGCGATATGGCGCAAAAAATCGACCCGTATCTACGACCACTTTATGACGCGCTATATGAGTTATTAGGCTTCGAGCAAGTTGGCAAACTGATCGAACGCCACGTCATCGAAGTTGCTCCATTAGCATTTATGCGTGGTCGCACCCTCAATGACGCCTTTGTCATTCTCGACGAAGCGCAAAACACCACCGTCGAGCAAATGAAGATGTTTCTCACACGCATCGGCTTCGGCTCTACCGTCGTAGTCACTGGCGATATGACTCAAACCGACCTGCCTTCGAGTAGGCAATCAGGCTTACAGCATTCCGTCGGCATATTGAGTGACGTGGAAGGCATTAGCTTTACCTTTTTTGAACACAAAGACGTGGTTCGTCACCCTCTGGTACAACGCGTGGTCGCCGCATACGACGCGCACGATCAGGTGCAGAACCCCAAAAGTTAATGAACAACATCGACGTGGAGTTCGCGGTCACGCGAACTCCTGACATGCCAACACCGGAACAGATTTGTCATTGGGCGAATACGGCTTTGCACGGCCGCGAGGAAAACGCGACTGTTTGTATTCGCATCATGGATGAGGATGAAATGACCGAGCTGAACAGCACCTATCGCGGTAAAAATTCTCCTACCAATGTCTTGTCATTTCCAATGGATATGCCTCCGGGGATAGACTTGACTATACTAGGTGATATCGCGGTTTGCGCCCCAGTGGTAGCAAATGAAGCCCGCGAACAGGAAAAATCATACGAATCTCATTGGGCACACATGATTATTCATGGTACCTTGCATTTATTGGGTTATGACCACATAGATGAGGCTGATGCGCAAGAAATGGAGACTCTTGAAACTGAGATCATGCACGGACTGCAATACCCGAATCCTTATCAACCATTGGAAAACTCATGAAGGAAGGACGAAGTAGCAACGGTTCCTCAGAGTCTCGAACGTGGCTTGAACGCCTGAGTCAGGCATTCACCAACGGCGAGCCCAGGGACCGCGACGAACTCACCGACGTCATACGTGACGCCGAACAGAAAAACATTATCGATACCGATGCACTCTCTATGATTGAGGGTGTTATGCAGGTGTCCGATATGCAGGTACGAGACGTCATGATACCGCGATCACAAATGGTCGTAGTTGAACGCGACGTGGCGCCGGAAGATTTTCTTCCCACCGTACTCGAATCTGCCCACTCCCGCTTCCCCGTCATTGGTGAAAACCGCGACGAAATTGTCGGCATACTGTTGGCGAAGGATTTACTCGCCTATTTTGCTGATCAGCAACGGGGACGTTTCGATATCCGCGACGTCATGCGTCCAGCGGTATTTATACCGGAAAGTAAACGCCTTAACGTGTTGCTTAAAGACTTTCGCTCCACACGCAATCATATGGCCATCGTCGTTGATGAATTCGGTGGCGTATCAGGATTGGTGACTATCGAAGACGTGCTTGAGCAAATCGTAGGTGAAATCGAAGACGAATACGATTTCGACGAAGACACCTACATCATGCCGCACAAAAACAACAACTATTCAGTAAAGGCCCTGACGCCCATCGAGGACTTTAACGAATATTTCGAATGCTCCCTCAGCGACGAGGAATTCGATACCATCGGAGGCCTGGTGCTGAACAGTTTTGGACACTTGCCAAAGCGGGGCGAAAAGACCACAATCGGCGAGTTCGAGTTTACGGTGTTACGTGCCGATAACCGCCGCGTTCACCTGCTACAATTGCACCTTGCGCAATCATCTATAAAGAAAGCCAACTAATCCTGTGAACATAAATAAGATGCTTTTCCAGGGCAAGCGCGCCTGGCTAACCTCGCTTATTGGCGGTTTAATGTTACCTCTGGCCTTCGCGCCTTTTGGTATCTGGCCACTGATATTTGTATCGCTCGCCATATTCTTTTATGCCTTAGTCGACGTTACGCCAAAAACCGCATTTGTTCGCGCCTGGATTTTTGGGCTGGGCATGTTTGGTTTCGGCGCGTCCTGGGTCGTGGTCAGCATGCATTATTATGGCGGCATCGGTATTCCGCTGGCGACTATACTCACGTCAATTTTTGTCATGTTTTTGGCCTTGTTCCCCGGTGTATTGGCTTGGTTCTCGCGGCGCGGATATACATTACTCGGCCAGCGTCGTGGGATGTTTTTAATTTTGATCCTGCCGATACTGTGGGTGTTTTTTGAATGGATACGCAGTTGGGTATTAACCGGATTCCCCTGGCTCAATCTCGGCTATAGTCAAATCGATTCGCCCTTGCTTGGATATGCACCGGTATTAGGCGTGTACGGGATTTCGCTAGTAACCGCCTTCACCACTGGCTTAATACTACACAGCATACTGGAACGCTCTACGTTAAAACGTAATATTGCTGTGCTTGCCGCCTTATGGTTGGTACCGCTTGGCTTCAATTTAGTGGACTGGTCTACACCGACGGGTAATCCCATCACCGTAAGCATGATTCAGGGTAATATTCCTCAAGATCAAAAGTGGTTACCGAGCAATCAACGCCCGCAACTCGACATGTATGCACAGCTCAGTCGTGAAAATTGGACGAGTGATTTAGTTATCTGGCCTGAGACCGCCGTTCCAGCCTTATATGAGCAAGCGTTGCCCTATCTCAACTACATTGGTCAGGAAGCACGCATGAATAATTCTGAATTACTCGTCGGCATACCGGTTTTCAACGACCAGGACAATCAATACTTCAATGCCATGTTGAGTCTCGGAAATGAAGAAGCGTTTTACGAGAAAAAACACCTGGTACCTTTCGGCGAGTATCTACCGATGGCTGGGTTACTTGGCGGGTTTATCGACTTCTTCGATATTCCGATGTCCAACTTTAGTCCAGGGCGTAGCGAGAAACCCATATTACATGTAGCCGGACAGAAAGCCGGTATTTCAATTTGCTACGAGGACGCTTTTGGTGAAGAAATTATTGACGCATTGCCCGAAGCAACTTTTCTAGTCAACGCCAGTAATGATGCGTGGTTTGGCAGGTCGGTCGCTCCACATCAACACCTGGAAATTGCACGCATGCGTGCTGTTGAAACCGCGCGTTTTCTGCTGCGTTCAACCAATACCGGAATATCTGCTGTTATCGATCCACAGGGAAAAGTCGTCGCGCAGTCACCACAATTCAAACGTGATGTACTTACCCATACGATACAACCGATGCAAGGTGCATCGATCTACGCGATCTTCGGCAATATACCGATCGTGAGTTTCCTTTTCATTGCACTCTTCGGCACGCTCACCTATCAGTGGTACCAAAAGCGCGATTCTGAACAAAATTAACAAGGGGCGGGAGCTCGCAATCTGTACTTCCCGCCCCACTCACTTTACTTAATATTTATTTTTTTTGTGCAACACACATTCACCACAACACCGCATAATTTATTTGCGAGTTTGATTGTCTATGCGTAACAACAATGTGATAAATGCTTGGATTATTTTCTGAACGTCACTCAGGTATCATTCTGATTGTTTTTCGCCCATTTGCTGTAGCACTCAAGTCCGCAGTAGTACGCAACATACTCGTCCGCTTCTGCATTGTTTGCGACGGTGTTAGGAATTTCGCGAAGACACACTTCACATTCAAGCGTGGTATCAGTCGTTTTTTCTTCCATAATATGCTCCCTCACGTGCATGATAGATTATGAAAAGGCTGCCATGTCTTTTATCATTGATTAGTTGGCACCCTTAATTAATAGCTAAGCCAAAACAGGCGAATATTGCAAGGAAAGCGGATTGAAGTTTTTTATTCGCTACTCATAATGAATCTTATAAAAAGCTGAGGACGTATGAAATTTATCGATAAAATCCCGACCCTACCGCTGGCAGTGATTGCAGTCCTCCTGGGGCTTGCGCCTTTCGTACCTGAGCCTCATCTATTAGAAAAATTGAAAATGCTCGCCAGTGGGGAATTAGCCAAGCCTATTGATATCCTCGACCTGATCATGCATGCCACACCTGCAATACTGCTGATTATCAAACTGAGTTGGAATTTGAAAAAAAAGGGCTGAAAGGCCCGTAAAGGGCCGTTTCAGGGTCGATAATCTAGATCAACTCGTTAATTTCACGTAGCTGGTTGAGGTATTCACGGGTCAGCATCTTGCTCTCTTCAACCGCGGGCTGATCAAACGCATCGATACCCATAAGCTCGGCCACCACAACTGTCTCCATTTCCAGCAATATGATGAGCTCGCCCAGGGCATAGGCATCTTGCTCTAACAAGGCAAATGTCCGATTAGGGCGACCGCGACGACTCAAGGTCGTGCGCGTCGCCTTTAGTTCTGAAACGAATAATTCGCCGATGGTATGACCCGCAAGTGGCTTAATCGCCGGTATATCCTGAAAACGCATGGGAATACGCCGCCCCATAAAGCGAAATCCGGGATTAGAAAGAAAAGTCACCAGCTTGTCGTCCGGGCCTTCCAGCAATAACTGCAACTGTGAATGTTGATCGGTAACACCGTGAGCCTCGGTCGGGGTAAGACCACGATGGCGACCATTCGCGTCGATTTTGCCCAGACTTTCTGCCCAAAGCTGACGAAACCAGTTCACAACAAAACGCAGATTATCCGCATATGGCATGACCACACTGATGGTGCGACCGCGTTCGGCATGTAGATATTGAGCAGCGCCATTAAAAAAGGCGGGATTCTTGAGTATGTCCTCGCTAGCACAGCGGGCTGCCATAGCACGCGCGCCCTCCATCACACCATCGATATCAACGCCACCGATGTAAGCGGGCAGCAAACCCACTACCGACAATACACAAAACCTTCCACCAACAGGCGGGTGTTCAATGATTTCTATTTTCAGGCGCTTTGCCAGATCGTACAAAGCACCATCACGATTCTCTGTAATCACCAGTACGTGATTGGCAATCGCTTCATCACCGAGCTGATGTTCCATCGTGGGTAACACGGTTAAAAACTGGCTGAGCGTTTCCGCTGTGTTGCCGGATTTGGAAATCACCAATAACAAGGTGTCGGACCAGTCAACGGTTTCCAGTTCAACAAGAGTGGAAGGGTCTACATTGTCATAAAACGACACATAATTGCGTGGTGACTTATCACCAAGTATTCGTACCAGCATTTCACCGCCGAGCGATGAACCACCAATGCCAAACACCACCGTACGACTAAAGCTTCCCGCAATACGCTGGCCTTTGCGCTTTAGCTCTTCCAAGTCCATGGTTTGTGGAAGATTCAGAAACGTCGGTTTGCGCGAACTCATCCAATCTTTGATACGCACGCGCAAATTATCCAGGCGCGGCGACAAGGCCTGGATCTCCTCAACCGTTATTCCCCCTTCGCCTATGCTATCCCGTGTTAGATTGGCATTGTCCATCGACAGGCGACTGATTTCGATCACAGAACTCTCCTCACAATACGTATTGCGTTGCATTTTAAAGTGTAGCAGGTGTTTTGATCAAACCTGATCAAGGACTCAATTGAAGCACAATACCAGCCAATGGTGGCAAATTCATCGCGATTGAATAGGGAAGATTCATCCAGGGCACGTTTTCCGCGTCGATTA
The DNA here is from genome assembly GCA_029881255.1 of Gammaproteobacteria bacterium. Classification (NCBI taxonomy): domain Bacteria; kingdom Pseudomonadati; phylum Pseudomonadota; class Gammaproteobacteria; species Gammaproteobacteria bacterium. Next base: position 115,355 of record JAOUMY010000013.1, read on the forward strand.
CGCCGGCGTTTCCGATATTGCTACCACCATAAATCTCGGCGTCAGTATTCAACAATTCCCGGTAACGGCAGCAATGGGGGACGCCAATGCGGTAATCATGACGGGGTATCGGTGTGAAATTCAACACCACTATCACTTCCTGATCACCATCCATGCGCCGATAACTCAATACCGATTGAGAACTGTCGTGGCAATCGACCCAGCAAAATCCATCACTGGAAAACTCTCGGCGGAATAAGGCCGGTGTGCTGCGATAAACATGGTTAAGATCCTGCACCACGCGCAGCAAACCCTGATGCAGAGGATATTGCAGTACATACCAGTCCAACTGTCCATCAAAATCCCACTCTGGCCCCTGTCCATACTCATTTCCCATAAACAGAAGCTTTTTGCCGGGATAGGTAAAGAGGTAACAAAACAATAATCGCACATTGGCAAACTGCTGCCATTCATCTCCTGGCATGCGATAGCGAAGCGATCCCTTGCCGTGAACGACTTCATCATGTGAAAAAGGCAGCACAAAATTTTCGGTAAAACTATAGAGCTGACCAAAAGTCAGTTTTTCATGATGGAATTTTCTATGGATGGGATCCATCTTCATGTACTCCAGGGTGTCATGCATCCACCCCATATTCCATTTCATACTAAAGCCCAAACCGCCGAGATAGACCGGGCGCGACACCTGTGGCCATGCGGTAGACTCTTCCGCCATCACCAGCGTCCCCGGGAATTCGCTATGGGTCACGCTGTTGAGCTGGCGCAGAAATGCAATGGCGTCGAGATTTTCGCGACCGCCATATTCATTAGGAATCCAGTCGCCTGCTTCGCGCGAATAATCGAGATAAAGCATAGAGGCAACCGCGTCGACGCGCAGGCCATCGATGTGAAACTCCTCCAACCAGTACATAGCACTGGAGAGCAGGAAATTTTTTACTTCGTTACGGCCGTAATTAAATATATACGTACCCCAATCGCGGTGTTCTCCTCGGCGCGGATCCTCATGTTCGTATAGCGCGGTGCCATCAAAGCGACCGAGACCATGGGCATCCATAGGAAAGTGCGCTGGCACCCAATCGAGAAATACACCGATGTCGTGTTGATGGCAATAATCGACAAAGTAGCGAAAATCGTCCGGCGTACCAAAACGGCTAGTCGGCGCAAAAAAACCCAATACCTGATAACCCCATGAGGCATCGAGGGGGTGCTCAGTAATTGGCAATAACTCAATATGCGTGAAGCCCGCAGTAGTCACGTAGTCAACAAGCTCGTGTGCCAATTGTCGATAATTCAGGAAATGGTGACTGGCGTCTCGTCGCCACGAACCCAGGTGGACCTCATAGATCGACATGGGTTTTTCCTGCCACTGACTATGGGCACGGGTAGCAATCCAGTCCTGATCATGCCACAAAAACTCACTTTCTCTGGCAATGACACCGGCGCTTTTTGGGCGCAACTCAAACTGTTTTCCATAGGGATCGATTTTTTGTAAAACCTGGCCACTATCACGACTGCGGATTTCAAATTTGTAGAGTTCTCCGGCGTGTATATCGGGAACGAATAGCTCCCACAATCCACTCCCACCTCGACTACGCATAGGATGACAGCGTCCGTCCCAGTGATTGAAATTACCAATAACGCTTACTCGCTCTGCATTGGGCGCCCAGGTGGCAAACAATACGCCAACAACCTTATCGACACTCCAGGGATTGGCGCCGAGCAGCCGATAGATATGCCAGTGACGACCTTCGCCGAACAGGTGTATATCAAATTCCGGAATTTGCGCGGGAAAACAAAAAGGATCATAACGGACAGTTTCTCTGCCCTCAGCGTCTAGCCAACGCAATCGGTAGTGGGAAGTTTGCTTTAGGTCGCCACACCATTCAAAGACATCGGTGCCCTGTATGCGTGTCAGCTCCTGATCGAGATCGTCGATAAAGACTCGCTCGGCTCGTGGCAGAAAAACACTGACACAAGTTTCGTTCCCCTGCTGATGAGGCCCAAGAAACGCAAACGGGTTGTGTTCACGTGCCTCTAGCAAAGTCTGGTATTGTTTTACTGACATAAACCGGGTTCCTGTCAACCTGATTTAGTTTAGCAAAACTACTCAGATATTCTCTGACTAAATTAGCCACCGGGATGAAACTTGTGTATTGCGCGGAACGGGTCCGCGCAATATCACTTACTACTTGAAACTAATAAACATGGCCGAAGTCCATGCCTTCGCGCCATCTCGCTGGCTACCAATAAAGTAGACAGGTCGAAAACCATGAGGACCGTTATTGGCGGAGACTTCTATCGTTCCGCTGACTTCGCGCGGCACAGGTTCATCACTCAGACGCTCCAGGGCGATAAACATCTGCGCGCCGCCGAGCTGTCTTTGCAATGAACCTGCTTCGTTTTCCAATAGTTCTCTGCCGCTAACTTCCCACGTGATTGCCGGGCAATGCGCAAAGGGATTGCCATCAAGGGGATTACCAACTTTTACATAGCCATCGATCGTGGCTTCGATGCGTATCGTCGCCTGGGCTAGGCGCGTCAATTCATTTGCAATAATGCCCGTCAAACCACCTTTAGTACCGAAAACCGCGGTTCCCGGTACCCCACCGCCACAACGACCACGATGCTCGTCGCTATTGGCACTAACACCGATTTTGTATCCGCGGCGCATGGCGTCTTCATATAGCCAAGGGAAATGTCCCCAGGCAGATTCCACTTCAGCGAGTCTTTCGAGTACAGGGTGATGCCAGTCGAGATTGCACCGTCGCTGGACTTTGACCTTTACTCAAAGGGCCTGCCTGGTATTCGGCGCTAACATAGTTCGCCGCCGAAGGATCGACTGTTTGAAAAAGTGCCCAGTCAGAATAAAACTTGAAAGTTGCCTTTAGCCAGGCTCCGTCGGCAATGCCGGAGGCGCCCACCTCATAGTCGAGAACGATTTCCTCCCAACTACCCGCCACCAGCCTGTCGACATTACAACTGACCTTACCAAGAAAGGACATACTCTTGGTCTTTTCATACAAACCTTGTGGGGCAATATAATTACCCAGCTTTTCTTTCAATTCTTCGGGCGACATCTTTTCCATCACAAACCTCTTCTACGCCAAACGCCAAACTTCGTAGCGCTTTTCTATCTGTCTGAATATCAATCGTTCGAACGCGTATGACAAACCGCCGATGAGTGCAATACCCAACAACACCTGTCGCGCATTCCCTATCTCTCCACCCATGGAAACCATCCAGCCTATACCTTGCGTCGCACCGACCATTTCGGCGGCGACTAATGAACGCCAGGCCTGGCTGAAACCTATGCGCAAGGCTGCCGTTACAAACGGCAGACTTGCAGGAAGATAGACATACAGAAACAGCTGGCGCTTTTTCGCGCCCAGGGCGCGCGCCGCTTTAACCTCAGTACCCTGTATCTGTAACACGCCCTCCATGATGGTAATGATCATGGGATTCACCGCTGCGATAAAAATTACGATGGTGATAGTGGTATAACCAATACCAAAGATGATTAACATCAAAGGCGCCCACGCCACCGGCGGTATCGACATAAACAAACCGTTCAGAGGGACAATAAACTCGCGAAAGGGGCGATAAAAGCCTGCGAGAAAACCACAACACACGGCAACAATGATTGCTGAACCGAAACCTCCGGCAACCTCAAGCAAACTCATCCCCAGATGCGGCATCAGCTCACCATTACCCAACCACTCTGCGGCCTCTGCAAAAACATCCCACACCTGCGGAAGAATGTAAGAAGGAAATTGCGAAGCAGTCAGCATCCAGGCAACTAACAAAGCCGGAATCGACAATAGTGACCACGCAAATGGCTTGCGCTTGCTTTTTGTTTTTGTTTTTGTTGGTATGACATTACTACTCATAACAGTTACCACCCCAAAACATCTGAAACCTCAATCCTGAAACTACAGCCCTGCTTCCATCGTTGTCGCGTCACTCATAACACTGGCATCGACCAATTGCTTAGGTGTGAGTTCACCTTTGATGTAGCCGAGCTTGTATGAGTAGGTCATCAACTGTTGAATGAAATCCGAATCAGATTTCTTGATACTGGAGTCCCAGCCTATACGTTTGCGTGCCTGAGCAACGACTGCTGTACCGGGGTATTTCTTGCCGTCTGGGCCTTCAACGGTTTCCATTTTGAATGCTTCGGCAATAATGTCATTGCCCGCATCAGGCGCTGAATTGAGGAATTCGATAGCTTTGTTGTGCGCGCGCAATACTTTGGTAATTGCTGCGCGTTTTTCCTTCAAGACTTCGGGTGGCGCCATGACGACATACCAGGGATAACCCGGCACGGCCTCGTTCATATCGAAGATCACTTTGGTCGTGCCACGCAATTCATATTGACTGGTAAACGGCTCCCAGATGAACGCGGCATCGACTACACCGTTTTCAACAGAAGGGCCCATGTTACCCGGTGGCATTGGGATAACACGGACGTCCTTGTCCGCTTCCAGCCCCGCAGCTTCACCTAAAACATAACCCCTCAACAACACATCCATACCGCTGCCTTTTTTCACGCCAGCGATCTTCTTTCCTCTCAAATCTTTGAGTGAAGTGATTCCAGAATCTTTGCGCACGATTACCGCAGCCTGACCATAATTTACCTTGGCAAGAATCTGACTTTTCAGTCCGCGTGAGTACCAGTGATACACAGGAGGAGCACCGATGTAGGCCATATCAAGCTGGCCAGCTGCCAGCGCCTGATGCAAAATCGGCCCACTAGTGAATGACGTAATTTCAACTTCCACACCTTCTTTTGCAAACAATCCCTGCTTGTCTGCAATAACGACTGGGGCATTAGCCATCGCATATACCCAGCCTATTCTTACCTTTTCCTCCGCTGAAACCGTCGCCGATAACAACAGAACTAACACTGCGATTGATGCTCGTAACATCCACACTCCTCCTTGTTAATAAATACCAGATGCAGCTATACGGTCTCTGCCGACAGCTGCGCCTCTTCTTCCCTTTCACGTGATGTTTTAGCCCGTGCAACTTCAGGCAATTTTGTCTCGACACCCAGAGTAACTGCCGAGATATCCGCGATAAGCTCTTTTTTGTATTCCCAAAACAACTCGCTGGTTCGCGTTTCCGGGCCGCTACGTGGTCGTGGCAACTCATTACGCAATTCGCGATAAATACCAAAAGGTGGTTTGTTCAAGACGATGATGCGGTCAGACAAATAGATTGATTCATCAATATCGTGAGTGATAAACACAACTGTCTGGCCCAATTTATCCCACAGACGTAGCAATTCATCGTTCATGGTTTCGCGCGTAATCGCATCGAGCGCAGCGAAGGGTTCATCCATTAAAAGTAAGTGGGGTTCCAGCACCAGAGTCCTCGCCAGAGACACCCTTTGCTGCATGCCGCCAGATAATCTGGAAGGCAGGTAATCTTCAAAGCCAGAAAGCCCGACCATATCAAGATAGGTTCGCGCCTTATCGCGTCGGGCTTTGGCGGGCATTTCGTTATACATGCGCAAACCAAATTCGACGTTTTCAATCGCTGTCAGCCAGGGAAATAACGTAGCGGTCTGGAACACATAACCGAAATGCGGATCCTCCGGCGCGATTTCTCTGCCGCGCAATAAGACACCGCCATCATCGGGCTTGTAAAACCCGGACAACAGATTCAATAAGGTAGTTTTTCCGCACCCCGAAGGTCCAAGTATCGCAACAAACTCCCCCGCAGGGATTTCGATATTTAAACCTTTATAAATACTTAGTTCTTCGTTATAGGAAAAATACAAATCCTTGATGGCGAGCTTATCGCCACCAATACGACCAACATCTCGCACCGCTACAGACCTCCGCTAAAACGAAAACATCCGTAACACAGGTGATAATGTGATACTGCGTGTAATATCAGGTAAATCGGGCGAATAAAAAAGAAGAGTGTTGCGGCCCATCCATACGTAAAAAAATACACATCCCGTGTAACGCAGTAGACAAGCTAAACACTTCAGCGGAGGGTGTCAACAAGAAATCATTTCTTTGCCTATCAGAATTCTGTATTAGAACCCCGACACAAAAAACCGACATTTACATTTTTTTAATTATAGTTTTTAGCATCTCTCTCAACTGCTCACGAACATAAAAGTCGTTTTCATGCCGTACGAGATAGTTTAGCCGTTGATACAAACCTGAAAACTGGAGATCGTCGGCAGACATTAATGCAAGACCCGCCGCCGCATAGCGACGAACGTCTACACAATCATCATAGAGAGCCTGCATCAACACAAAGACGGGGGATTCGCTACGACTACGTATTTCTGCAAGCGTTGCTATCGCGCGCGTTCTCACCTTGTCATCGGCGCTAAAACACAAGGGCACTATTTCTGGTAATGCCGGCGTGGCTTTTTCACCCAGGCGGGATAATTCAGTCAACACATCACACAGTAAAGTTGGATATTCCGGGTCGAGACATTCACAAAGTTGCATAACATCTTCATTTATACGCCGTGCATGCAGTGACTGCTCCGTCATATGTCTCTCCCAATCCTGGATGTCTACGATATAGCAAAGAGTTTACGAAGTATAGACAACAACGAAAGTGAATAAAGTCACACAGAAAATCGACAGGGCGGGCAAAGATCCACTAATTATTTTTCGCGGGCTTCTTTTTCTTAACTCTAATATATAAAACCTTCATCACTTCGGCGACAACATCACCTTCTTCATCGCAAACATTGGCGGGCTTTTCGAATACGTACTTTCCGTCTTCATCCACTTTTTGCTTGATCGCCCGTATCTCCTCTTCCGAAAAGCGAAACTGCACCTTTACCGTACCACGTCCCGGCTTTTTGAAATCAATACGCGCACCTTTGTCCCACACAATGTAATCGCTACCGAGAATATTGATCAACATCATCATATAGAATGGGTCCGTCATGGCGTACATCGAACCGCCGAAGTGAGTACCCACATAGTTTCGGTTATACCAGCGCAGCTTCATGTGCACTTCCATAAAACGATAATCAGGTGCCACTTTAACGATACGGATACCCGCACCTCGAAAGGGACGCCAGTGATTACCCACAAACTTCAACAAGCCTACAGGCAATTTGTTCGCATTTCGTCTCAACCATTGCGCCAGCATATTCTCACGCCCTTCTGTCTTATTTACTCTGTTTCACAATTTTCAATTGCTCAGCATCGATGGCCACCGCTTCCAATAAATCATCAGGCGCAGGCTTTAACAAATCCTCTACCTGTTTTCCGATCTGAATAGCCGGATCCAACCAACGATTGGCCTGATCGAAGGGAATGATGACGGGCATCCGGTCATGTAATGGCTTGAGCACAGCATTGGCTTCGGTAGTTATGATGGTGCAGGAATCAATGATTTCATCATCCTTCTCCCAGCTCTCCCACAGTGCCGCAAGAAACAACGGTTGGCCATCACGGCGACGGATTTCGAATGGCTGTTTCTTCTTCTGCCCTTCCACGGTTTTCCATTCAAAGAAATCATCGGCGGGAACAATGCAACGACGATAACGATAAGCGGCACGAAAAGAAGGCTTTTCCGACAACGTTTCTGCACGGGCATTAAAGAGTTTGTATCCGATTTTTTTGTCTTTTGACCAGAACGGCACCAGCCCCCACTGAAAAACTCGCCAGTGGTTTTCGCCATGATGAGGCTGCTGTATGGCATAGACGTATTGGGAAGGAGCCACATTATAACGAGATCCCAGAAACTCCGGGGGACTACCAAAAATCTGCATTATTTTAACGGCCTTCTCTGCCGCAGCAGTTTGCGAAAGTCTTCCGCACACAATATGGACTCCATATATTAATAGTATGAAAGACTATCACATTTGCTTTTTGACAGGTCCACCCTGCAGTCGAGCATGCAGCCATGCATAGGCTTCGTCGCGGACGTCGAAAAAGGCCAGCTTGAGAAATTTTGGCCAAAAACGCTGGATGATCATTTGCGACTGCCGACCATTATTGACGATGGCGACAACCTCTATGACTTTATTGTGTCGCAAGGCGGGGAATGCACTGAAATCCATGGCGTAGGAATTCTTTCTATTCACCATGAAACCACGCGGCTTGCTCGGCAGATCAGCAAGCAAGTGCATCATCTCACTCAGTGTCTGTCCAGAAACCGTCGCGCCCTCGTCCACAATACCCTCTACGATGCCATCCTCGTGATCAAAGAGCGCAATCGGTCCCAGCCGAAATTCCTTCATTTATGGCCTCATACAAATGTACTACCTTATCGACCATATTTTGCGTTTCCTCAAGTTTTTCAAGACGGCAACGTCTACCTACCCCTGTTTTAAAGTGGTATTACAGCGCAAATTCGGCCACTCAAAAACGAATTGTGCAAGGTCTCCCGTGGGCTTAAAAAAATACCACCTCGCCGTCAGGCACTACCGTAACTTGATAGTCGTGATGGTTATAGCGTAGGCTTCCGCTTTTACCACGTATAGCTTCTTCATTCTGGTACATGAGAAACGCACGCACATCCAGATCCGCAGTCTTCTTGTTACGAAAGCGTACTTTTTTCAATAAGCAGTCGGAACAATAGCCGACGTATGGCAAAAGATTCCCACTTTTCAGTTTAGGTCAAATTTATAGATGCGTGTTATTTCGCAGCGGTCCTGATGCGTATCGCTTTCCTGTCGCCCTTCTTTGCCGGATATCGCAGCCCATGTCTAATTACCCATTTGACTTCCCTGCTCGGATTCTCCAGCCATTTTTCGAAAATTCCGTAAACCAGTTCAGGGTGATCTTTCACGATATCACCAAAGTGATTGGCAACACTGCGTCGCACATACAGACATGAATCAATTTTCAGTTTTTCCAGTATCGGCAAGACTGGCCCAGGATTTTCAATAAATGCTGGAATACGTGGCGCCCATGGCAATCTCGGACGCGTCCCCTCCGAACACAATCGGCGCACATGAGGATCGGGATCACTTGTCCACTCCAATAAAGTACCCAAGGTGCGTGCCTGCTGCTGAATCAGAAATGGGCGAATAGAAAACTCTGAAGTGTTGCGCTTCGTCAATTCATACTGTGCCCGCATCGAAACGGCAAAGGGATCTTCACCCTCGTTGTGTTTGGCATCCAAACCAAATTCCGACACAAAACAACCATGCGTGTGATAGAAGAAAACCGCCAAACCCAAGCCTTCGGTTTCCCCATTCGGCGGAGTTAAAGAAGACAAAAGAATGTCGATCGCCGTTGCATATTTTTGCGGCAAGTACGAGCGTAGCGCCTTAGCGATATGTGTTCCACGTTCGAGAAATTCCAGCGCATCCAAACCCGACAATGCAGCGTCTTGAAATTCTTTTGCCTTGAAAGCTGGATAGACGAATGCGAGATTATTGGCCAAATACCGAACCGCTTCCGGGCCCAATACGTTTTTTAACGGGAAGCCTTTTTGAATAACTTTGGGTGCGTCTGGAATGCGTAGCATAGTCTCAATAAAAAATGGATGCGCCAGGTACAGACTTGTATTAAAACACAGAGCCTCCCGTTCCATACACTCAGATTGCGTTCCTCGCTTTTCATCGCGTCGCGATCCCAAACGGCCTAGAACCCTCTCAAAATACGCCCTCTTACACCCGGGCCACTTTTCACGCCAGCAGTGGTAATGTTTTTCCTTGAAAAATCACCCATATTTCTATTAAATCAATGAGGTATTAGCGCGGCCTGGAAAGATAGGTAGCCTCGCCCGGAAAAATAGGAGGAAAAACCTCCTGTCGTGATTTGAGGTGTTCTATAAGCGGGGCACATTAAATTCGGATAAACAGTAAGTTGCTCGCGAATTATGATATCTGATCGAGATATCTTAAGAAGGGGCTACTGATAAAAATGTTAGCTTTATAAGACACAAAACATATGCACAAGAATCAACTCAATGTCGAAACCCCAATAGGCACGTTACTATTTCACGTAACTGCTGGTGAAGGTGATATTGAAAAGGCTCATATATCAGAATGCACTATAGAACCCAAAATCCCAGATGGAATGAGTGTTAAAGGCTGTAAAGCTGTGCTTTTAAGAAATACGTCAATAACTCCTCTCAAGAATGTAGTTTTTTCTTGTTCTTGGCATGGGTTGAAGGCAACGGGCTATGGGAACTCTGGCGAGGGTCTAGATGCTTGGGAATGGGAACATAATAAAACACTGGTTATGATCGGAACCGAAGATGATGAGTATCTAGGTTCAAGAGTAAAGCTGAAAAAAACCTCTTCAACCTATTACCCAATAACAATGGAAGACAACAGTATAAAAATACATGTTAGTGAGTATCCTGAAAATAAAGAACTATCACTTCATTTCATTATTTCATGGAATTCAGTCCCAGAAGAAGTTGATAGTTCTTGTTGGTACGCAGTTGATGTTCCACATGAGAGGGTGCTGGAAGAATGCAACTAAAAGCTAACAAGGCGCTCGTTCGGACGCAAACTACGCTGCGCTTCGTTTGCGCCGCACAGCTTCAACGTTGAACGTATCCGCTGCGCGGAGGAATAAAATGTCAAGAAAAGGAAAACAAGAAAATGACAATAACGCTGCAAGAGGTGTTTGCCACCTCGTTTGATGATTATGCGTCAACACGTCGACTTCCAATAAAGCATTATAAAGCTGCGGAGTCGATAATCACGTGCAGAACCCCGGCACAGGGTGGACACGTGCAACGATGTCCCGATGGACATGAGCAACACATACAATATCACTCGTGTCGACATCGCAGTTGTCCGCAGTGTAACAGTTTTGTGAAAGAGCAATGGTTGCAACGACAGCGAGAGCGTTTGTTGCCGATGGATCATTACCATGCGATTTTCACATTGCCGCATGAGTTTCATGGGCTGTGGCGATTCAATCAACGGCAGATGACGCAGCTGTTGTTTAAGTCGGTCAGCGAAACGCTGCTCACACTCTGCCGAGATAGAAAGTACATGGGTGGTGTACCCGGCATGATGTTGACCTTGCACAGTTGGGGACGCAACTTGAGTTTGCATCCACACATTCATTGCTTGATCAGCGGCGGCGGATTGGATCATGAAGGACGGTGGCGAGAGGTGAAGAACAGTTTTCTGTTACCGTCTCGTGTTGTGCGTAAGGTATATAGAGGGAAGATGTTGGCGTTGATCCGGCAAGGGTTGGACGCGGGTGAGTTAACGTGGCCACCGGGAGACCGTGAAGTGCCAATGGATCATTTGCTGTCGCGTGTGACTCGCAAGCATTGGCATGTGCAGATACAGCCACCGTATCGTCATGGTAAAGGTGTAATGATGTACCTGGCCCGATACGTAAAGGGTGGGCCGTTGAGTTCACGCAAGTTACTCAGTGTGGATGCAGGTAGTGTGAGTTTTCGTTATCAAGACCACCGAGACGGACAGAACAAACAGCTTCAACTGGAGAAGGGACACTTTCTGGGTCGATTGCTTGAGCATGTACCGGAACCGGGCCAAAATGTGGTCAGGCATTATGGTTTGTATGGCCATCGCGCAAAGGCTAAACGCCAGCAAGTACGAGAAGCACTGGGATTATCACTGGAACAGGACGCGCAGCCAATAAGTTGGGAAACGTTTCTGCAAAAGCTGGGTGATAAGACCAAAGGGTGTTGTAAGGTATGCGGCAAATCGCTGGTCATGGGTGTACGCGTCATTAAAAATTCCTTCTATAGGGAACAGGTGGTTAGGAACGTTCAACAAGGCGCTCAACGCGGAAATCGCAACGTGGGAATGGTTAGAACCGGGGCGCTCCAGGGAAAACCGATATTTTTTTGGCCGGGCGATTCCGGTTAGCTAATCGTTATAACTCTATATGGACATAGAAGAATACCGAAACGAAATTACTCCGGAAATGATGGAGCTATTACTGGATGCAGATCCGAATAAGGAAGCTGTGCTACGTTATTTTGATATATCGACTAAATTTATAGCAAAGGAAGGCAATACGATAGTTGGAGTCATCGTATTGCTTGTAACTCCATTGGATGCTGAGATAAAAAACATCTCCGTAGTCGAAAAGTATAGATGCAAGGGTATCGGCAGTAAACTCATTGCAGAGGCAATTAAATATTCTAAGAGCCGAAAGTTAGGCAATATTGTCATAGGTACTTGTAATTCCAGTCTTGACCAACTACGGCTATATCAGTCTAGTGGTTTTCGAATTTGTGATGTGGTGGTTGGGTATTTTGATAGTTATCCAGGGCCAATATTTGAAAATGGTATTCAATGTCGTGATCAAGTGCTTCTTAGGTACGAGTTATAACAAGCAGAGCCAGTTCGCCCTTGCAGGGCCGGACCTCGCTCCGCTCGGCCGCTGCTCTGAGCGTTAGACGCACTAATGATTGACAACGAAGAATACGCATTGATGGAAAAGTATCGCTCTAAAGTCTTATCTATCACCGAGAAATTTAAAGATAGGCTAGGGGCGGATCTATTTGAAGAGGTTAGACACCTGCTTGAGCACAATGAAAATGGTGAAGCTTTGCGGACTTTGGCTTGGATTATTTCCGATGAAGGTATTAACGCATCACGAGATGAGATTGCCAATATAGTTGAGTTGTGTGAAGACCTGGTCATTCCTGAAGATTTGCCTAAGATGTTTCGTATGCTTCGGGAGTTTCAAGTGATAGTGTGGGAAGATGGTAAGGACAACCCAGGAACCAGAGATATTATTGAGGCTATAAGTCTTGAGGACGCTGTTAAGATATTGCGCTCAAGATACGGTGATGACATAACATATACAATGCATAATGCTGAAGATGCTGACAAGCCAAGATAAATATCAAGCGTACTATAGCATCGCGTCTAACAAGCGGGTCAAAAACGCCCGCACAATTCGCGGGCTCGGACGCGCAAAAGACGCGCGCCGTTTACCCTAGTCGTTATGTTTCTGGAAGAGGAAGGGTTTGGATTTAACTAGAGCAAAGAAAATTTCGGTTGTTGGTAATTCCGGCTCAGGCAAATCAACTCTGTCTAGAAGGCTTGGGAAAGTTTTTGCTATCGAGGTTTTTACAGTAGATAAAATTTATTGGCAGCAGGGATGGAATATGAAGCCACACAAAGAATACAAGAAAATACATGACGCATGGTTGAATTCCGACTCCTGGATTATTGATGGTATTGGTTACTGGGACGAAATGCAACAAAGACTATTTCAATCTGATGTTGTCATATTTCTAGATGTACCTGCAGATACTTGCTCAGAAAGAGCAGATAATAGAATAAAGGCTGAGGAGTATTCTCCAAACCAAGATATTGCTGAAGGCTGTATATATGGGAATGTCCGAGAGCGACAGATGGAAGTGATAAAATATTTCCATGAATCCTTGAGACCAAAACTTATTGACTTCCTGTCAAAGCTTGACAGTGAAAGAGTGTTAACTATTGGCAGTTACGACGATTTAAAATTTGAAAACAAAACATAACAAGTCGCTCGTTCGGACGCAAACTACGCTACGCTGCGTTTGCGCCGCACAGCTTCAACGTTAGTAGGCGCCATGCGTATAAATATGAATAAGAAACTAGCCTTTATTTCCTTTTGCCTTATTGTTCTTTCGTCTATTAGCATCGTTCATGCAAAGGAAAGTCGAAGAATTGCCGACGGAATTGGGATTTACGGATCAGAGCTTCTGGCACTTATAAATCTGGAGTGGAAATCAAGGACCATATTGCGCAGAAACTTGCGGGCGAGTGTGGGTGTGTTGCCGAATGTTACAGGCCAATTCGAACTTACATCAGGGTGCCTATCTAGACCCTGTTTTGAGATGCACGCTACAGCGGGAGTATTTGCGGGTTGGTATGATTCAAGAGGGATTTACTTGGGCCTCGGATCAGATATACAACTGTTTCGAAAGTTGCACGGTCGAGTGCAAATGATTATTTTTAACTCTATGAGTGAAACAATAAATGATGGAATATTCCCGCTTGTTGGCGTTATTCACAGGTATTAGTTTCTATAGCGTTTCGCCTACTAACAAGCGGCTGTTGGGGCGGCCGCTATCGCGGCCAGGACAGCCTACGCTACGCTCCGGCTGCCCCAAAGCCGGGCGTTGAACGTATCCGCTGCGCGGAGGAATAAAATGTCAAGAAAAGGAAAACAAGAAAATGACAATAACGCTGCAAGAGGTGTTTGCCACCTCGTTTGATGATTATGCGTCAACACGTCGACTTCCAATAAAGCATTATAAAGCTGCGGAGTCGATAATCACGTGCAGAACCCCGGCACAGGGTGGACACGTGCAACGATGTCCCGATGGACATGAGCAACACATACAATATCACTCGTGTCGACATCGCAGTTGTCCGCAGTGTAACAGTTTTGTGAAAGAGCAATGGTTGCAACGACAGCGAGAGCGTTTGTTGCCGATGGATCATTACCATGCGATTTTCACATTGCCGCATGAGTTTCATGGGCTGTGGCGATTCAATCAACGGCAGATGACGCAGCTGTTGTTTAAGTCGGTCAGCGAAACGCTGCTCACACTCTGCCGAGATAGAAAGTACATGGGTGGTGTACCCGGCATGATGTTGACCTTGCACAGTTGGGGACGCAACTTGAGTTTGCATCCACACATTCATTGCTTGATCAGCGGCGGCGGATTGGATCATGAAGGACGGTGGCGAGAGGTGAAGAACAGTTTTCTGTTACCGTCTCGTGTTGTGCGTAAGGTATATAGAGGGAAGATGTTGGCGTTGATCCGGCAAGGGTTGGACGCGGGTGAGTTAACGTGGCCACCGGGAGACCGTGAAGTGCCAATGGATCATTTGCTGTCGCGTGTGACTCGCAAGCATTGGCATGTGCAGATACAGCCACCGTATCGTCATGGTAAAGGTGTAATGATGTACCTGGCCCGATACGTAAAGGGTGGGCCGTTGAGTTCACGCAAGTTACTCAGTGTGGATGCAGGTAGTGTGAGTTTTCGTTATCAAGACCACCGAGACGGACAGAACAAACAGCTTCAACTGGAGAAGGGACACTTTCTGGGTCGATTGCTTGAGCATGTACCGGAACCGGGCCAAAATGTGGTCAGGCATTATGGTTTGTATGGCCATCGCGCAAAGGCTAAACGCCAGCAAGTACGAGAAGCACTGGGATTATCACTGGAACAGGACGCGCAGCCAATAAGTTGGGAAACGTTTCTGCAAAAGCTGGGTGATAAGACCAAAGGGTGTTGTAAGGTATGCGGCAAATCGCTGGTCATGGGTGTACGCGTCATTAAAAATTCCTTCTATAGGGAACAGGTGGTTAGGAACGTTCAACAAGGCGCTCAACGCGGAAATCGCAACGTGGGAATGGTTAGAACCGGGGCGCTCCAGGGAAAACCGATATTTTTTTGGCCGGGCGATTCCGGTTAGCTAATCGTTAGGCATATATGGAGTATTCCGTGGTAAAAATAATTCTATTAACAGCTCTATTGATGCTGAGTCAAAACGCAAAGGCTATCGAGTCCGTTCAAAGCGATAATCGTTCATGTGGCACTAACGCAGCATCCGATGCTAAGTCCGACATAAATGAGCCGTTAGATCGAGAAAAGGCCTTAATGAACATAGACGCGTATCTCGCTTTTGTTTTAGAAAAAGTAGATCCTGCGGTATCGA
The DNA here is from genome assembly GCA_029881255.1 of Gammaproteobacteria bacterium. Classification (NCBI taxonomy): domain Bacteria; kingdom Pseudomonadati; phylum Pseudomonadota; class Gammaproteobacteria; species Gammaproteobacteria bacterium. The sequence goes on from JAOUMY010000013.1 coordinate 130,956, forward strand.
TCCTGGATCAAGAAAAATTGATAAAATTTTTAGAAAAATCTCAGGTAAATGAGTATGAAGATTGCGGCGGGCCTATTTTCCAACTTGCGACAAAACAGATTTTTCAACGCCTTGATAAAAACTCAGAACAATGCGATTTTTTTCAATTGGCGCTAGCAATAAAAGCACTGAATCATACTATTAAAGGAGTTAGCGAGTGCGCCCTAGAGAAATGCAGCGTATCGTCACAATCGATAGCAGTTGGACAAATGATGCAGCAGAGTTATCGTGGAAAGCTTTTAGCTAAAGCCTGTAGGGAATGGGTGGCAAGGTTAAATTAATGCCTAACAATAAGCTTTTGAGCGCCGCTATCGCGGCTGGGACTGCCTACGCTGCGCTTCGGCAGCCCCAAAGCTGAGCGTTAAATGTACAAAATAGTATGAGAGATCGCATTCTTCTTGTTATCGCAATCCAAGTCATGGCTGCATGCTCAAATTTGGGAGTAAATGAAATCGATCGGGTATCTAAAAATGACAGATGTCCAAGCGGATTCAATTTCCAAGAAAAAGAAGAAGAAACCGGAAAATTGCTAAATGTGTGCGCCCTAGAGATTCGCGAATGGAGATTTTACACAGGAGGAATATTTGGAAAAAGTATTTTGGCCACTCAAAGTGGCACTCCACGATTATCTATAGATGAAGGTAGAGTGGGAATATTAAAGGGGATAGATAGTCCTGCCATTGTTGAAGTCAGGTACATTGATGAATCTACGGATTCTATTTTTATTGATAACAATAAGAAAATGATAAACCGAATAGAGTATGTTGATAGTGACAGATATTATGATGATAAAAATGGTGATGGGAATCCAGATTTACACCATGACTACATCAAAAAAAGTACTAGAATCAGAATCGGAAATGAATGGTTCGTTTTGAGAAAAATTGAGAGCCAAGACTCAGAATTCACGGAAATAAATAAAGACGGCGTCTGGAAACGAGTTAATAAGAATGTATATCCATACAAAATTGAGTAAGATAGCTAGACATTTAACAATGCAAGCCAGTAAAGCCCCTTCGGGGCCGGACCTCGCTCCGCTCGGCCGCTGCTCTTAACGTTATGCATATAGAGCACTGAGGAACTATTAATGTGGTATCACGCTATTGCGCACTATGGAACACGAAAACGCTATTGGTGGAATCGTGATCGAGATGACTTAGTTCAAGATATTATTGTTCCCTTTGTTGCAAAACAGGTTAAACCGTTAACAAGAGCCGGAGTATCTTCACTTTTTAATTTTGGTTCCGCATCGTACATTACGATCGTTAAAACAAAAACTAAAATTAAACGACCAGCTAAAGGAAAAACACCCTCTGAGTTATCGAATGAGCAGTTCATAAAGAAGAATGCAGCAACTGACGAGTTTCTTGATGAGTTAACGGTCCTTTCCTCCAGTGCAGCAACAAGGTCCATGATTGAGCGTGCTCTGACACCGCCCAAAGACCAAATATTTACAATAATGAAATTCGGTGATGATATTTTAGATTCAGCATATGAGGGAGTAATCAAGCCACTGGCGGAAGAGTATGATTTAGAAGCCGTTAGGGTAGACGAGATTCAAGATAGTGGCCAAATATCACAACAAATTTTAGAGAATATAGCTTGTAGCAGAATCGTTATTGCTGAACTCACTGGTGAGCGACCGAATTGTTACTATGAGGCAGGCTTCGCACATGCGCTGGGAAAAGAGTTGATATTCATAATAAACGAGGATTCCAAAATACATTTTGATCTCTCGGGATATCGTTTTATTACGTGGAAAACCGAAGCTCAGTTACGTAACCGGCTACGTGAAAGACTAGAGTCCATTTCTGAAAAAGGTGCTGGATAGTGATAATGCATAACAATAAGCTTGTGTGGGACGCTTGCTACGCTGCGCGCCCCACAGCTGAGCGTTAGATTTCTAATAGAGATATAGAGAGACGAAATGGATGTCACTAGCGTACTAAGAGATGAGCTTTTCAAGCCAGCGGTAACTCTACTGGGTCCAGGAGCTATTGCTGTTACTCCTTATCTAATCTATTTTTCGGCGCCCAGCTCCCATATTCATAAGTTACTCTCGTCACATGCCGGAATTACCGCCGTAACAGTTGTTTTCATATTTGTAGTAGTAGGTTTATTGATGGATAATCTTGGTGCTAGAGTAGAAATATTTTTCGATAAAAAGCTTTCATCTACAGACGGCTATACGGATCATGATGAGAATTGGAAGAAATTTTGGCGCGTCGCCTATAAGGATGAGCCAGTAGGGCATCGATATTTAAGGACAATTGTTCTCAAGCTGAAATTCGAACTAAATACTCTAAGTTCACTTCCATTTTTCTTTTTAGGTCTTCCGTTAGTTGCATATGTAGATATTGTTACGGTAGCAGAGTGTGTGATACTTCTTTTGGGCTCGATGTTTCTTTTCGTTTTTCTCATTTTTGAGATTGAGTTAACAGTGAAACTTTTAAGTGATATTAGAAAAGAGCTCTTAAAAGGAATAATCAATTTAGAGAAAATCTAACAATAAGCTTTTGATCGTCGCTATCGCGACTAGGACTGCCGGCGCTACGCTTCGGCAGCCTCAAAGCTGAGCGTTAGCTCTATAAAGGTGGCAAATGACGCGACTATCTGAAACGAGCGATGGCATTTCTTGGATAGATCAGTTTCGGCCAGAAGATCAGCGCCTAGCTTATTCTTTGCTGGATTCGCTCGTGTTGATTGAGCACGATGAGCTTGTAAGTGGCATTCAAGATCTGATCAAGAAAGTGGCAAGTAACAACAAAGGTGTAATAGGAATATTCGCGGAGAGAGAGATTAGACGTGGAAAAGGTGGCATTCCCAACGCGTTGTACAAGCAACCCAGGAAAAAAAAGAATAGGAGAGCATTTGGGCCAGGTCCGCAGCCTGTGAAACCGAAACATGCTCATGACCTGACAGTTGGTAGTGAAGGAATTATTGCTTGGTTGGTAACAGATATATGCAAACAGTACCCCAAACGCTTTATTTCGCACCCTAGCCCAGGACAAATAAGAACAAAAAGAGTGCGGAAGTTCATGTTGGTTACTGACATGATTGGAAGCGGTCGTCGAGTTCGTGAATACCTCGACTCAGCATGGAAGGTTGCGAGCGTAAAAAGCTGGAAATCCTTGGGTCTTTTGGACTTTACCGTTATTTCGTATACCGGAACGGAATTGGGGGTTTCCTTGTCAAGGTCCCACAAAACAAAGCCGAATGTTCTGATTGCTAGATCATGTCCAACAATATTTACTGAATTCGATAACGAAACAGCAGAAGCAATACGATCTCTATGTATGCATTATGACCCCATAGACCATGACCGAATTGAGTCATTGGGATATGGAGGGTCTGAGGCCCTGGTCGTGTTTTCTCATAGCTGTCCTAATAATGTACCAAGGCTACTATTCAAAACAGATATAAAGAAAAAATGGAGGCCGATGTTTCCGAATCGCGGCACAGCTTCTAGCCGAAATGCCTTTAAGTCAGTTAAGGGGAATAGTGATTTGAGGCATAAACTGGCCAGAATGAATGAAGCACGATTGTCTAACGGTGATTGGGTGTCTTTGTATAGTGAAGAAGGTAAAAACATGCTCTTGGTCTTGGCCGCAATTCGAAGCGGCCCGAGGCAGTCTGAAGCTATATCAAGAAAGACAGGCCTCAATATTCTAAAAATAGATATTCTTTTAGAAAATGCTACTAAGTGGGGATGGGTAGATTCGAATCGACGACTTACAGCTAGCGGCAAAGGACAGCTAAATTACGCAAGGAAAATCAAAGCTAATCACAACAATCATGAAGAAAAAGTAAAACAATACTACTTTCCTAAATCGTTGAGGGCTCCTGTTGATGCATCTAGTTCACGCTGACTCGGTTCTACCGGGTTGGCAACAGTATGACAAATCAGATTTGTCACGCTCACGGAGAGCAGATTACTGCATCTCTATGGAAGAGCTCGCGCTTGCGCTAAGGTCTGTCGCGCTTTCCGCGCGGCGGAGTCTTGCGGGCAACCGCGACAGATCTCACCCTCGGGTGTCAAAGTAGATGCATCACTGGAACCCTCAACAATTTAGGAAAGCCGCAGAAGAGGAAGAGCTTGATCCGAAAGTCTTGGACAACGCAGTCTCGAACGCGGAAATTATTCGAACAATAGATCCAAGGCTTCCGCCTGTATTCTCTCTTAGGCATCTAGCCCATTATGCGGAGGTCGACTATTCTTTACTACGTAGAACGGTCGAAAGAGATGGCGATGAACCATACATAAGCTTTAAACTAAAGAAGAATGGGAAAAGTACTTTTAGGATAATCTGCGCTCCAGATACCTTTCTTCTTAAAACACAACGCTGGATAGCGCAAAATATTCTTTCGGTTGGGGCGCAACACCACTCGAGTGTGGCCTATGCAAAAAGCTGCAATATCGTGGATGCTGCCAGTATTCACTGTGGCTGCAGGTGGCTAATCAAGCTAGATGTAGCAAATTTCTTCGAGTCATTTTCGGAGATTGCTGCATATCGTGTGTTTCGTTCATTTGGGTATCAAGCACTAATTTCTTTCGAGATGGCGAGATTATGTACGAGGCTTGGTGGACACACGCACGCACGCTCTGGTAGTCGATGGTATGTACGGCCTAATCATAACTATAAAATAGATGGCTACAAAAACGGGCGCATTGGCCATATTCCTCAAGGCGCGCCGACCAGCCCAATGCTAACGAACTTGGCCTTAAGGGATTTTGATCGTGATATCGAAAGCATCGCTGCCGAATATGGGATGTATTACACAAGATATGCGGACGATATGTTTTTTTCTACCAAAGATCAGTCTTTTAATCGTGAAAAAGGAAGAAACATAATCGCGAAATTGTATGCACGTATGAAAGCAGAAGGCTTCCGGCCCAATATCGCTAAGACTCGAATGCATAGTCCTGGAGCCAGAAAGATTGTGCTTGGCCTTCTTGTTGACGGTGTTGCGCCCAAACTCACTCGTGAATTTCGATCTAAGATTCGAATGCATTTGCATTACTTAAAACACGAGAAAATAGGTCCCGCCCTACATGCGCAGAAGCGTGGCTTCGATTCGGTCATGGGGCTAAAGAACCATATTGAAGGGCTTATCAGTTACGCACACCAAGTTCAGCCTGAGCTAGGGGCTCGCTGGCGAGATGAGTTTCATAAGATAGAGTGGGGGGCATATGTTTAGCTCGGTAAATGAGAGCTAACAATCACATACACTCGGACAACAAAAAGCGCCGCTCGTACCTCGCTCTGCTTTTTGTTGCCGGTGATGTGTGGCGTTATTCGCACAAATGAAAGTTCAGAGAATGAATAAAATAACAATTACCATTATATTAAGTTTAGTCTGTTTTTCGTTGAGTTCCCTTGCATGTTTCGCGAGCAACTATGAAATCTATCATGTGAGCGAAAGACATTACGAATCCGGAAGCCAAGGAAGTGGCTATAGTTTCTCTTGGCTGGATAGTAATTCCAGCCTAGCTCTTTCTGGTAAAAAAGGGCTCGATAAAGGTACGAGCACGGCAATCGGAGCGTCTCTTGGGGCGCTAATGATGTCAATTGTTACTTTCTGTGGAGACGGGTTCCGATTTTATAGTAGTCATCAATGCAGTCTCGTTAGCATACCTGCCATAATATTTGGTGCGTTAGCGGGAGGCGCTGCTGGTTACGCACTTGTATATCAATCTGAACATACGATGGTAGCATATCGTGCTAGCTTCTAGTTTCAGGCGAATAACAATCAGGCCAAGAGCATTCGCTGCGCTCATTCGGACGCTTCGCGTTGCTCAGCGCCGCTTGCCTAGGCGTTATGTTTCAGCGTGAAAATGACAGATATGGATAACGAACAAAAGTATTTAGAGAAAATAAGAGAAATTGGCCACGTATGGGTGGCAATGAAGCGAAATGTTGCACTATCCTTCGTCGA